>JAJECV010000019.1 GCA_022821875.1 Rhodothermales bacterium | reverse complement strand
AGGATGGGCAATACTGGAGCAGTTCCTGCGGGAGCGAGGCGTGGTGATCAAGGTACCCCCGCATTATACATCGCAGACATGTAGTAAGTGTTCCTATGTGAACGCAAAGAATCGGCAAAAGCAGTCCGAGTTTCTATGTCTGGCGTGCGGGTACCAGGCAAATGCGGACACAAATGCGTCCGTAAATATCCGGGCGTTGGGGATGGCGTCCTGGCACGAATTGTGCCGAACGGGTTGTGGAGCCTATGTAAGACCTGTCATTGCGGAGCGCAAGCCTGCAATGACAGGCAACGGGCGATGAAACACCAAAAAGACCATGAGAGTTTTTATTCATGGATATAATTCCCAATTAATTGACGTAAACTGCACCCCAATGGGGCAGGATGTGGAATATGGTGAGGATGCTTATTGGTCTACTCTGGATGGGATATGGCATCTTGCAGGTGCCTATATGGCAGAGGCGATGGCCCCGTATGATTCCGCCGGAATGACGGCCCCAGCGGCAATAGGTGGGGATGATGGAATCAATGATGTACCCGAAATCGAACGAATGCCAGGCCAAGACACTCCGCCACCAAGTGCTGTGGATTTTAATCCTGAACAGTGGTTCAAGCCAGAGATTCCAAGTGAAATAATCCAGCGATTTGACCGGATACAGAGGGGTTCAACCCCGTGCAGTGATCTGCTGCCACCCGCCTCCGAGGTTGCTAAATATGAAGATGTGTATCCTGGAGCGGCTGAATATCTTTTTGCCCTGTCAGAAAATGTCCTGAAAATTCAGGAAACGGCATCTAGCAAGCATCATACGCGGTCTATACTCAAAACAGTCACTTCTGTAATGATTTCTTTGAGTATGATGGCATTGGCTGGACTCTCAATATTATACGATCCGGCCTGGGTATCAATCCCGCTTGGGACTATGGGTATTTTTGGTCTGTTTTTGCCGGAATGGCTTCGGGGGACAAGAAGCCGGAAACGGTAATATTCTCTATTCAGTCATAGATCTGTTTACTGTCAGGGCAAGAGATCTTCCTAGTAAAACGTTCCGTCTGCTGTGGCACAATGTCTTGGTCAGCAATCTGCGGGCGGGTTATGTTGATTCGAGGGAGGATGCTGTTCTCTCACCCCTTAGGATGTAGCCGTCCGCTTGTTTGAGGAGGCACTCGCAATTGATTCCATTCGGCGAACTCCAGCAACCTATTCCAGATAATATCCACTTAAGGCTGACGGTGCTCTGCTTTGGCAAGATGAGATCGTAAGCAGCACATAGATATATGGGAAGCCGGCAGGTCAACATGCAAATTGCCCAGAACATGCCCTTGGAGAAGCCGCTTCTAGGTGTCCCAAAAAATGAAAAATGGTAGAGGAGGAAGACTTTAGTCATTTTCTTTAGATTCTTGCTTAACTTTCGAATCCTAAACCATGAAATGCTTTCCAAGCCGGGATCAGGTAACCCATTCAGACAATACGGGAAATTTCGCATGAACAGTATTTGTGATACTTCAAACGGGCAGAGTAATTTGTTGGGGCTTGCTGTACTTATCTCCATTCATCCAGAGCACGTTAAGAGCATAATTTCGGGGGAAAAGGTGTACGAGTATCGAAAATTCTTGCCTAAACGGGAGATTTCGTTTCTAGTGCTTTATTGCACCGCACCGGTTAGGAAGATTACTGCCGTAGTGGAAGTAAGGGGTTGTCTTGTGGGTTCGTTAGCAGATATATGGGATCGTACATCACGAGGATCGGGAATTTCTCACAGTCTCTATTCAGATTATTATTCGGGGAAACAAAACGCAAGTGTTTTTATCCTTGGGGATGTTTATCAAATGGAAAGTCCAATGGGCTTGTCAGATCTGCCGAGTCAGAAGACTGCCCCACAATCGTTTTGCTACTTGGATGACAAGGATATGGAAATTATCTCTGAGCGAAAATCTCCCCGCCCCACCATTGCATCCTCCATGAATTTCATTGAAGACATTCGCGGCGTTGACCAAAGTGCATCCCCCGGTCATGTGAGCCACTGATTCCAGTTGAAACGGGCCAGCCTGATCGGAATGCGCAGGGCGGTTACAGGATGAATCTCTTGTAAGTCCCTTCCCAAAAGTCATGTTCAAACTGGTTTTGCAAGGTGTCCATAAAAGATCCAATCCCAAACGATCTGCGGTTATCAGATGCCAGTATTTTTAGGTGGGGATTCACGCAGGAAGCAAATCAACTGCTGGAGACTTTCAAAGTTTTGCATTCATTGTTAAGGTGTTAAATTTCGTCCAATGAAAAGATTCAGCGGGACATGATAATAAAAGGGATTGGCTTCAGGGGAGTTGGGTTGCTTCTTTTGATGGCTGGTATTTTAGGTTGCCAGACATCAGCGGAGCGTCCGAATATTCTGATCATTCTGGCAGATGAGCTGGGATACTCGGATATCGGGGCCTACGGGGGCGAAATCCATACGCCAGCTCTGGACACGCTGGCAGAAAATGGGGTCCGCTTCCGCCAGTTCTATAATGCAGGACGCTGCTGCCCGACAAGAGCTTCGTTATTGACAGGCCGCTATCCGCATGGTGTCGGGATGGGGGCAATGGTGTCGTCCGCAGACAGCGAACTCACCCAGGGACCCTATCAGGGCTATCTCAGTGAATCGGCGGTAACCCTCGCAGAAATGCTTCATGATGCCGGCTACCATACCTATATGTCCGGGAAATGGCATGTCGGAGAACGCCCACAGCACTGGCCCCGTATGCGCGGGTTCGAACGCTATTTCGGCTTGATCAGCGGTGCGAGCAGTTACTACGAAATCATCGAGAATCAGCCGCGCAAACGGCAGATGGTACTGGATGACGATCTCTGGAGTCCACCGGACTCGGGGTTCTACATGACAGATGCGTTTACTGATTATGCCATTGAATTTCTGCGGTCGCACGCATCAGAGAAGCCGTTTTTTCTCTATCTGGCCTATACTGCCCCACATTGGCCCCTGCATGCACTCCCCGAAGACATAGTCAGATATGCACATGCGTATGAAGATGGGTGGGATTCACTGCGCCAAGGCCGTTATGTACGGATGCAGGAGCTGGGAGTGATTGATGAAACGTACGCCCTTTCGTCCAGGCCTTCAAGATTGACTGCGTGGCAGGATATGATTGACAGAAAGGACTGGGCGCAGCGTATGTCTGTGTATGCTGCGATGGTGGACCGGATGGATCAGGGAATTGGACGGGTGATCCAGCAACTGCAGTCCATGGGGGAACTGGACAACACACTGGTACTGTTTCTGTCAGATAACGGTGGATGCGCAGAGAGTGTGGACGGGCGCAGGCTGCATGACCCGAGTACACGTGTCGGTGAGCAGGGATCCTATCTGGCGTATGAGGAGGCATGGGCAAACGCCTCAAATACTCCCTTCAGACTTTATAAGCAGTGGGTGCACGAGGGAGGGATTGCCACTCCTCTGATCGCACACTGGCCTGCACATATCAAAGAGACAGGTAGAATTATTGACGAGCCCGGGCATGTCATTGATCTGATGGCAACGATTGCGGAGATTTCTCAGGGTGACTTGCCTCATTCCGATGGCAAAAGTTTGTTACCGCTGTTAGATGTGCCGGAGTACAACTGGCCGGATCGGACTCTTTACTGGGAGCATATTGGGAACCGTGCCATTCGTCAGGGGGATTGGAAACTGGTCTGGGACCGGGAATATGCGAAGTGGCAACTCTATAATCTGGCACGGGATGCAACGGAGTTGTATGATCTTTCAGAGGACGTTCCTGAGGTCGCTTCCCGTTTGCAGCGCCGCTGGGAGATCTGGGCAGACTCCATCGGAGTGCAGCGCCGCTGACAAGTTGCCAGTAGTGTGCGATTCTCTCCAAATGTTACATGATCCTTAAAGAGAGGAGTCAAGTTAAAGGCGGCAGCGGTATTTTATGGTATCGTCTTCTGCTTGAAGATTTTACTGCTGCATGAGGATTCGTTCACTCAATCATTAATATGTCACGCACAATTTTGATTACAGGTGCCAGCACAGGTATAGGCGCTGAAACGGCTCGGCACCTTGCCGAGGGCAACACATTGATTCTCCATCACAATCAATCCCCGATTGAGCCGGTGGCGGAGGATGTGCAGACCAGAGGGGGGACAGTCCATACATGTCAGGCCGATCTTGCGGGCGAAGTGGGATGTCATCTATTGATGCAGGCGGTAAATCGTGTTACCGAACATCTTGATGTTTTGATCAACAACGCGGGGAGTCTGCTTCAGCGTCATACGGTGGAAGAGGTGACCTGGGATCTGATGGAGCGTATCTTTATACTGAACACCTATTCCGCAATGTTATTGACGAAGTTGTGTGTCCCATTGTTGCGGAAGGGAAATGACCCCAGTATCGTGAACATGACATCCATCGCCATGCGGCATGGCGCACCTACCGCAACGGTGTATGGGGCAGCGAAAGGGGCCATGGACTCATTCACGCGCGGCTCGGCGCGTGAACTTGCGCCGGACATTCGCGTCAATGCGGTCGCTCCGGGGGTAATCCTCACACCATTTCATGACCGATACTCCACCGAGGAAAAGCTGGCCAGCATTGCCAGCGATACACCCGTAGGCTTTAATGGGCAGAGTATCCATATTGCACAGGCGGTAGAACTTCTGATTGAAAACACGTTCATCACCGGCGAGACCATAGACGTAAATGGCGGGCTGTTCATGCGTTAGCCATCATTCTGCTTTTCCGGCATGAATTACAGTATAAAACCATTTCGCAGCAATCCTTTGCCCAAAAGTACTTTGCAACCGGTTGGCTATGAGTTATGTCAATCTGAATAGGCAAAACAATGTCCCTGAAGATCATTTTATTTTCCTCATCGGCTATTTGCAATCGTATCCCGCGTTTCATAATAATTCAAGGCTTCCGAATTAATTTGCCATGAAATACTTCCTCCCCGTCTTTATAAGTATCCTCTTTGCGGGTACATCTCTGGCGCAGTACCATGTGACAGGGACCGTTGTTACACTTGATACCGGTGATTCATTACCCGGTGCCTCTGTGATTCTGGAGGGGTCCTCCCGTGGGACGACAACGGATACAGACGGCATTTTTGTCCTCTCGGATCTCTTGCCCGGCACCTATACCATCACCGTTTCCTTTGTAGGTTATGAAGATGCATCACAGATTGTGACCATACGTAGCTCAGATGTAGAACTAAACTTTGAAATAGAATCCACCAGTGTAGCCCTGGAGGGGCTGGAGGTGTTTTCTTCAAGAGCATTGGAGCAGCGGACTCCGGTTTCCTTCACGACCCTGGAACGGGCAGAATTGCAGCGTGATCTTGGATCACGTGATGTGCCGCTGGTGCTCAACAGTGCACCGTCGGTTTATAGTACAGTGCAGGGAGGTGGTGCAGGTGACGCACGTGTGAATGTACGCGGATTCAATCAGCGTAATGTGGCGATCATGATTAATGGGATTCCCGTCAATGACATGGAAAATGGATGGCTTTACTGGTCAAACTGGGATGGTTTGGGCGAGGTGGTGAACTCCATTCAACTCCAGCGCGGATTATCAGCGGTCACACTTGCTACACCCTCCATTGGCGGTACAATGAACATTCTTACCGATCCGGCACGCAATACCCGCCAAATACTGCTCAAACAGGAATTCGGGAATGACGGGCTTCGCAAGACCAGTGCAATGCTGTCCTCTGGATTAATTAATGGTAAGATTGCCATAACCGTGTCAGGGGTGCGAAAGACCGGTCAGGGGTATGTGGACGGGACATGGACGGACATGTGGTCATATTACGCTGCCGCCGGTTGGAATGCAAGCAGCAGGCATCGCATAGACTTTTTTGCAATCGGTGCACCGCAGCGCCATGGTCAGAACCTGTTCCGGCAGAACATTGCCGCCTATGATCATGACTTTGCAAGAGAAGTATTTGAGCGTGATGGTCTGGATGAGAACACAATCGCTGATATTCTTCGCCAATTCCCGGAGAGCGGACGGCGCTGGAATCAAAATATTGGTGCGGTCTCAGAGAGCTACACGCGGGATCAGCATAATGGCTTTGGCCCTGTAAAGCGCAAGAATTCCGGGTATATTGACGAGATTGAGAATTTCTTTCATAAGCCTATTTTGAGCTTAAGCCATTTTGGGCAGTTGACAGACAAGTCTTTACTTTCCACGACCCTGTACTACTCAGGAGGGAAAGGCGGGGGCTCCGGTCGTCATGGCGCGTTAATCCAGAATCATGAGGGTCCGTCTCCGGTTCCTGATTATGATGCAACAATTCAGTGGAACAGAGAGAATGGGCAGTCCTTCGGTATTATCCGCAACCGCCACAATGTACAGTGGACGCTGGGGGCGATCTCCAAGTTGACACATCAGGTCAGCAGCCGTTTCAAGTTGGAGGCGGGGCTTGACTGGCGTACTGCTGAGATTCAGCATTTCAGTACGGTAAGAGATCTGCTTGGCGGGGAGGGCTATCTACGGCTTGATGACAGCGATTTCTGGGGGATCGAGGGGCGGGTCCTGCAATTGGGGGAACGTTTTGAGTACAACGATGAGGTGACGGTAAACTGGGTTGGTGGATTCCTGCAGGGGCAGTATGATGCAGGCGCATGGAGCAGTTTTGCGGTCGCAGGCTATTCCAGTGTAAAGTATTCGTTTGAAGATTTCTTTGCAGATGACGGGAATGGAGATTTCTTCATGGTCTCACCGCCTTCTATCGGCGGTTACCAGATCAAGGGTGGTGTAAGTTATAGCCTTAGTGATGCGGTTTCCGTTTATGCAAATGCAGGTCATGTTTCCAAAGTACCCGTCTTTGACGGGGTCATTGATGCGATCTCCGGCAGTATCAATCCAGATCCCCAGAATGAAACCTTTGTCGGGGTCGAAAGCGGTATGAGTTTTCGATCCCTCAACAGAAAAATGACGGCGAAACTAAACCTCTATCATACGACCTGGAATGATCGTACGGTAACCCGCAACCTGGTGGAGCAAAGCGGTAATGATGAACTCGTAAGTATCAGGGGGTTGAATGCACTGCACAAAGGTATCGAGGGAGAGTTTGCCTGGCAGCCGGTTGATTTTGTACGTGTAGATGGTGCGTTCTCTTTTGGCGACTGGCAGTACACCGATGATGTATCTGGCACCTACACACTGGATCGTTCCAATCCAGATAGTCAGGAACAGATATCGCTTCCGCTGAGTGGAGTGAAGGTGGGGGATGCCCCCCAGACACAAGTCGCCTACGCAGTCACGGCATTCCCGCGTTCCGGGCTGCATGTTCGTCTAACGGGGCGTTCATACACTCGACATTTTGCAGATTTTGATCCTGCTGGATACAGTGATCGCAGGAGTGTCGTGTGGGAGGCCCCTGGATATACGGTCTTTGATTTACAGGCTGGCTATGATTTTGACCGGGGCCGCTACGGTTTTCGCATATTTGCGCATATCTTCAATATAACGGATGCGATCTATGTTCAGGATGCCGTAAACAATTCCCGCTTTCATGCTTACATTGGGAATGGTACAAACATGGGAAGGGCAGACGATGCTGAGGTGTTCCTTGGCCTGTCTAGAACGTTTAACATTGGGACCCGCATTACCTTTCGCTGAATTCTTTTCTGAGCAAGGGACGGTATACTGGGCAGTTGCCCCGGTTAATCTATTCAAGTATTGCCTTCCCCAGGTACCAGCCCACGCTTTCAGGGGATGCGCTATTGTTCGCTATCCCTAAGAAGGGGACGAGTAGTGTTCACTTTTCCCGAAAATCCCGCTTTGGTATCTCCATTTGGGGATAACACACGAAGTCAGGTCATTTTGAAACAACAAAAATCATTGGATAAAATGGTACTTGGGAACAAAAAATGGAGGAAGTGTCTAGCGTCAATATTTTTTTTCTGTGCAGTCACTTAAAAGTTTCAATCAGGGGGGAGCGCGGGCAACGAGGCGGAGCAGCGAGTTGCGAAGCCGAGTTGTCCGCGACAAAAGTCGTTTTTTCCTGTACTCCATTTTCCTGGTGACATAGCCACCAAGGTTCACGAGACAGGAATGACTCATCCGTTAGAGTCGGGGGAATTGCATCAAAGTGAAACGGGTTTCGTGTCTTCCTGGTGGTACGCATTGAGCCCCATCTCAATTCAAGCGATCTGGAGCGTATCTGGATAACGTTTGATGTCTTCTAATCGCCTAATGGATCGGAAACACTTTGTTGGTAAATCGGAAATGAACCAAAGCCTTAAGTTGTTGTACTAGGGCAAATCACGGTTGTAATCGTGTTTTCCGAGATCACAGAAACTTAACTTCCTGTATTATGGATGACAATACGCTAGCTAACATTATGGATCAGTCTGTCTCCATGTCTGATGATGATTTGCAGAAGCAGATCAAGGTATTAGACGGAATCATTGAACGCATTAAGCTTGCAGATAAGGCCCGGGAGAAAGTGAAAGAGGGATGGGGGCCAGACCAAACTTTCTTGGACGAACTTATTGACGTAAACTGTACTCCCATGGGGCAGAACATAGACTATGGCGAGGATGCTTATTGGTATACTCCAGATGGGTTATGGTATCTCGTAGGAGCCTATCTGGCAGAAGCTATGTCCTTCTATGACAACAAACTTGAATGAAAGATTCAACGGTACAAGGGGATGCTGGAGCCAACGATGAGCCTAAATTCAAACAGGTTTCAGATCAAGATACTGAATCACCAGAAGGTTCGAGTGTTGATTTCGAGAGATGGCCAAAGTCAGATATCCCAAGTGAAATAACTCAAAGAGTTAATTGGATTCAAAGGAAATCAGTCTCGTACAGTGGTCCGCTCCCTCCTGCATCCGAGGTCGCCAAATACGAGGAGGTGTACCCTGGGGCGGCTGATCGCATTTTCACACTATCTGAAAATCTCCTAAAACTCCAGAGCAGGGTATCTGATCAGTATCATAGCCGGTCTATACTCAAAACAATCACTTCTACAGTGGTGTCTTTGAGTATGATGGCGTTGGCAGTATTTGCCATATTGTATGATCCGGCTTGGTTGTCAATCCCACTCGGTACCGCGGGAATTTTGAGTCTATTGTTGCGTGAGTGGTTTCGGGGAACAAAAGGTCGGAAATGACAATAACTTCCACATAACTGTAAGCCCTTAACTGACTAAGGTAAGATATCTTCCAGATAGACAGTCCGTAGGCTAAGGGCTGGCGAAAAAATAAGCTAGCATGTTAATTTTGAATTTCAACTTCTAAATTTCTTCCTTTCCGCTCATTTACGATGATAGATTTGGTTTGATTCAGTCTTGAAAGACATTCAAAAGCGGATTTATTCACTTTTTGTG
>JAJECV010000002.1 GCA_022821875.1 Rhodothermales bacterium | reverse complement strand
TCTGCCTGGAACAACCTATCACTACCGCATCTCTGCCATCAATTCTGCCGGTACAGGCAATCCCTCCAATGTAGACAATGCGACAACCGATGCGGCATCGGTATCGGTGCCGGATGCACCCACGGGATTGACTGCAACCGCTTCGGGATCCACTCAGATTCATCTTTCCTGGACTGCACCCTCGAATGACGGCGGAGCCACGATTACGGGATATCACATTGAGATGTCCACCGATGCAGGCGCAAACTGGTCCGATCTGGTCGCAAACACAGAAAGCAGTGCAACGACCTACACCCACACAGGGCTTCCCGAAGGCGCAACGCGCCATTACCGCGTCTATGCCATCAATTCCATTGGAGAAAGTGACCCTTCCAATGTGGCCAATGCAACCACGGGGACTGCAATAACCCGGCCCGATGCCCCTGCAGAATTAACCGCAGCAGCTTCAGGACGCACCCAGATCCATCTTTCCTGGACGGCTCCAGCGAACAATGGTGGAACGGCCATCACGGGGTATCGAATTGAAATATCTGCCGATGCAGGTTCAAACTGGTCAAATCTGGCGGCGAACACCGAAAGCAGTGCAACGACCTACACGCATACCGGACTTCCCGAAAGCGCAACACGCCATTACCGCGTCTATGCCATCAATTCCGCTGGCGAAAGTGCCGATCCCTCCAATGTGGCCAATGCGACCACGGATGCGCTATCGGTTCCCGATGCCCCCACAAAACTCACTGCTTCAGTTTCGGGAAAAACCGAAATCAATCTTTCCTGGACGGCCCCGGTGGATGACGGCGGAGCCGCCATCAGCGGGTATCAGATTGAGAGGTCTGCGGATGCAGGAGAGACTTGGGCCGATTTGGTCGCAGACACAGAAACTACAACCACAACCTATATCCACACCGGCCTGCAACCCGGATCAACCCATCATTATCGCATTCGAGCCATCAACTCGGTTGGTGCAGGTGATCCATCCAATGTGGCCGCTGCCACGGCAGGAGTAGACGTGAATCGTCCAAGCGCCCCGACGAAGTTTGCGGCCGTGGCCGATGGTGAAGATGCCATTTTTCTGTCCTGGTCCCCTCCGCTTCGAACTGGAGTATCCCCGATCATCGGGTACCGGATTGATGTTTCAGAGAATAACGGCACAAGATGGGACAAACTGGCGGATGTCAATGTCACAGAGTCAACCTATCACCATACGGGGCTGCCGCCTGGATCAACACGTTATTACCGGATTCTGGCAAGGAACTCGCTCGGTTTAGGTGCGCCCTCAACAGTCGTGAGTGCGACAACGGAGGTGATGACATCCATAGAATCATCGGAGGAGATCCCAGCGGACTTCTCTCTGGAACAGAATTATCCCAATCCATTCAATCCGTCAACTGCTATTGAATTTTCGCTGACCCGGACAGGGCAGGTTACACTCACCGTGTATGATCTGCTGGGGCAGAAGGTGCAGACACTGCTGGACGGTGTACAGCCTGCCGGTCGCCATAGCGTGCTGTTTTCCGGGTCGGGCCTCGCCAGTGACACGTATCTTTATGTTCTGCAAACCCAGCAGCAGAGAGCCGTCAAGATGATGACGCTGCTGAAGTAATTGTCTCTACGGCGGATTCCCAGAATTTGGCCTATGCGCAAAATGTGCAGGACCGTCAGGTTTTTGACTTCTCGGCCCTTGATGCAGGAGATGTTCATCACAACCCAAGTTCGCAATTGATCGTGACGGCGGAGACATGGATGCCTCCTGTTATCCCTTTTTCGGGCTTTTTTGAGGAACCGTGAATGCGTTGAAGTTATAAAAGGGTACGCAGGGGATACTTCAGCCCATCTTCACAGTTTGACCTGTATCAGCAAATTCCTGGGATAAATTGTAAGGATGGGGTACGGTCGTTAGACACGTATACAAACGCGGAATCAAATCGGCCTGAATCCGCTTTTCCTGAGGATGAACCGGCTAGGCTTTCGACGCTTCTATGCCTGCATTTGACCAAAATCAACAGTATAAACTAGCACAGCGGCTCAAACTTGAAGCTGCACGACTAGGCTTTGATGCCTGCGGAATTGCAAAAGCACAGCAGTTGGATGAGCAAGCAAAACGCCTCGAAACCTGGCTGGCAAACGGAAAATCACATTCTCTGTGCTGAATCCATAAACATCTAACTTCTTAAACCTTACTCTCTACGAAGATGCGGTATTATCGTGCAATCCTGTTTACCGTTCTGATTGCAGTCTCGGGGACTGTGCAGGCGCAATCCGGCCGAATCCCGGTGGCCTCCGACAGCGGCATGGTGGTTTCCAGCCACTATCTGGCTTCCGAAGTGGGGATGGAGATCCTCCGAAGCGGGGGCAATGCAGTAGACGCTGCCATCGCGACGGCGTTCGCACTCGCCGTCACACTTCCTTCGGCCGGAAATATTGGAGGTGGGGGATTTCTGGTCTATCACAGTGCAGACGGCGAGGTGACCACCTTTAATTTCAGGGAAAAAGCACCTTTAGCTGCCACGGAAACAATGTTTCTTGGGCCTGACGGTGAAGTGCAGGATAACTCCAATCATGAGGGGCCGCTTTCCGTCGGTGTTCCCGGCACAGTCGCCGGGCTCTGGCTTGCCCATCAACGTCTGGGGACAGCCGACTGGGCGACTCTGGTGGAGCCGGCAGTTCAACTGGCCGCGGAGGGCTTTCCCTCCACGCGTGCCATGCAGTGGTTTCTGGAGCAGCTTGCGCAACGGTCGGATCCTCTCTACACAGCAACCCGTCAGGCTTTTCTAAAGGGTGGCACCGAGGTCTTCAAACCAGGAGAAATCTGGAAGCAGCCGGATCTGGCCGGTTCACTCGCCCGCATTCGGGATCATGGACATGATGGATTCTATCAGGGGGAGACTGCGCGGCTTTTGAGTGAATTCATGGCCCGCCACGGCGGCCTGATCACCATGGAGGATCTCGCTCTGTATGAAGCGGAAGAGTTGCCCCCGGTGCGGGGAAGCTTCGGTGACTACGACATCTACTCCATGAGTCCTCCCAGCAGCGGAGGCGTGGCAGTACTTACCATGCTCAATATTCTGGAAGGATATGACCTTGCATCACTCGGCCATAACTCCGCCCAGTATCTGCATCTGTTGACGGAGGCGATGCGACGGGCATTTTCTGATCGTGCAGAACATCTTGGGGATCCGAATTTCAATCCGGACATGCCCGTGGAGCATCTGATCAGCAAAGCGCATGCGGATCGACTTCGGAGCACCATTCACAATGAAATGGCTTCCGAGAGTGATCCCGAACGGTTCAGCAGCCTGTACCTGCCAGCCGAAAGCGAGGAAACGACCCATCTCTCCGTCGTGGATGCAGCGGGAAATGCAGTTTCGCTGACCTACACGCTTGAGCACAGCTACGGTTCACAGATTGTCGCAGATGGAACCGGATTTCTGTTGAACAATGAGATGGGGGATTTTAATCCAGTTCCAGGGAATACGAATGTATCCGGCCGCATCGGCACGCCTCCGAACCTTGTTGCTCCCCAAAAACGTATGCTGAGCAGCATGACTCCCACGATTGTTGCAAAGGACGGGAAACCGTTCATCGTCGTGGGAACTCCCGGCGGCCGTACAATCATCAACACAGTCCTTCAGATCATTCTCAATGTGACTGTGTTTGAGATGGACATTGCACAGGCGGTGGAGGCCTCCCGTATTCATCACCAGTGGCTGCCGGACATCACCAGTTTTGAGTCGTGGGGAATCTCCCCTGACACTCAGGTACTGTACGAGGCCAAAGGTCACCGGGTACGGTATCGCACCTCTCAGGGGCGTGCGCATTGTATTATGATTCAGGGCGGCACGCTTTACGGCGCAGCCGATTCACGCAGCTATGACGGACGAGCCATTGGATTCTAAGCCCCGTACACTCCGACGTGTCCTGACGACCGTGGACACCTCTGCGGTTCTGATTGGCATTACCATTGGAGCAGGTATCTTTGCTGTACCACAGCAGATCGCATTGAACATGAGTTCATTCAGCCAGATCATCTGGCTGTGGGTGGGCTGTGGGGCACTGGCTTTTGTTGGTTACCTTATTTATGCTGAACTGGGCACGCGCCTGCCCGTCACGGGCGGGGAATATGTGTATATCCGCCGCGCTTTCGGCCCGCTGGCCGGGTTCATCTTTGGATGGGCCCAGATCTTTATCATCCGGTCCAGCCCGCTGGCCGGCCTTTCACTGGTTACCGTTGCCTACTTTGAGTTTTTTGTGGACCTGCTTCCCTGGCAGGAAACCGTAATGGCGCTCAGTATTATCGCGGCTCTCTGCTACCTGAATTACACTGGAATCCAACGTGCCAAAATTTACCAGAATTTTTCAACTGTCGTGAAAACGGGCGGCCTCCTGCTTTTGGTCATCATTGCTCTGGTCGCTCTGCCGGGCAGCGAAAACAAACTTGGCGAGACGGCAGCCAGCCAAAGCAGACTTGGATTCACCGGGAGTATTGCCGACTCGTTACTTCTGGTTCTCTTCACCCTGATTGGATGGGAGCGCCTTGGTTACGCGGCGGGCGAGATGAAAAACCCGAACCGGTCCCTTCCACGCGCACTGCTGATTGGATTTCTCATTGTATTCGTCCTTTACCTTGCCGTCAATATTGCCTATCACGGCATTGTAGGGCTGGAAGCCATTCGCGAAACCAACCGGGTGGGTGCTGACATGGCAACCCTTCTGTTAGGCCCCGTTGGGGCAGGTGCCTTTGCGATTCTGGTGATGATTTCGGCCACGGGGAGCGTGAATGGGACGATCATTGCTGCGCCCAGAGTTTACTATGCGATGGCAAAGGACGGCATATTCTTTAAGTGGCTTGACTACATCCATCCAAAATACCGCACTCCTTCCCGCGCAATCCTGCTTCAATGCAGCTGGGGGGCGGTCATTTTACTGGTCCGGGGATCTTTTGAAACCATTGTGACGGGAATGGTCTTTGTCATTCTGATCTTCTACGCCGTCACCACGATGGCATTGTTCGTACTCCGACACCAAAATGTAGGGGTTGAGCATACGATTTTCAAGATGCCGGGATACCCTCTGCTCCCCGCCCTTTACCTGCTCCTTCTGGTGGCATTAATTCTTGTTCGCGGTACGCTGGACTGGCAGCAGTCTCTGATTGACTTATCCTTTGTACTTTCGGGGCTTCCTGCCGCAGCCTACTTCTTCTGGCGGCGACGGGCAGATGCTGCCAGAGCGTAACTACGCCGAACCAATCAAAGAACACTGTTGATTTGATGTTCGCTAAGGCAACATTCCTGGAAATGTCCTCGCAGGGTAATCAATTATCCGGCAGATCCTCGGAATCACTCGTTGAATTTTCGCAAAAATAGATCGTGGCTGGTGTCCAATGGCAGACTGTACTCGTAATTTTCGAAGATGCAAAGTTCAATGCAAATGCAACCCCTACGACCAGAATCTCCCAGCGAACAAAAATTTGTGTCCTCTTGTGAAACTTCCCGTACTCCTGACTGACTAAATTCCAGAGAGAATTATTGGTGGTTGGATTGACGGTTTCCGGAGCGGGAAGATTGTCAACTTCATCTGGCCAATCAGCAGCACCTTGTACTTCCACAGGATCAGAACTCATGCCTGCTGATGCCTCTTCAGCCGACCTCTGTAATAGGCCTGAATGATCGGATCAGGAATAGGTATGCTGGGCATACTGGAAGTAAGCCCCCATTTTTCCAGAACCCCCGGTTGGTGTCCCTGATAGCATTCATACCAGGGCGTTCCCTTCTGATGGGTCAGCGTGATCAGTTGTCCTCCGCTATATCGTGTATAATTCTCGTATACCCATTTTAGCCCTTTGACTACCTCTGGATGCTGTTTCTCGAATTCCACCAATTTGGAAGACCTAGTATCCCCGGATACCGGCATTAAACTGGAATCGTAATAACCATTGGATCGGACAATCTTTGCAAAAAAATCAAACACATTGATCGGTTGATCGCCATAGGATTTTAGCATGTGATAGACCCCTACGACAACAGGCCCGTATTTCCAGGCCTGAATCTGGTTATTGCGATTATCAATGAGAGGTCTGCTGAAAACTCCCAGTATCCAGCCATGTGCGATATAGACCAGTTTATTGATCTGAAGCGGGGTTAAGGATTTTCGTTCATCCTTGAACGCAGAATACAACATATACAGCACCACCTGCCCCTCCGGTAAATAGGGGGCATGTATCATGCCGTTGTTGATCCTATTCGAATGAGGTGATGTGTCGGAATGCATAGATACCTCATTTCCCGCCTGAGACCTAGATATTTGGGAGGATGAGGACTTCAGAGTCTCCCGTGCCATTTTGTAGAAGTATTCTCACGCTTAGCATAATCTACGCAAACCGTACAAATGTGTTCCAGATCTGACTCGTTAAGGGCCATATTCAATCCTGGGGAAGGCCTTGATCAACGGAGAGGCTGCACCATCATAGCGAATGAAACCCGAATCAGCATACTTCGTAAAGAGTTCGTTGCGGAGTATCCACTGATAAATCTTAAGTTTTACCCATGAAACACATCCTATTCACCCTTGCAGTCCTGCTGCTCACCGCGCCAAGCGTCTGGGCACAAGAAGAAACAACGATGCAAATACCCACGATCACATACGAAAAATTCCATCTGGAGAACGGACTGACCGTCATTGTCCATGAAGATGACAAGGCCCCTCTGGTGGCCGTAAATCTCTGGTATCATGTCGGATCAAAAAATGAACCCGAGGGACGCAGCGGATTTGCGCATCTGTTTGAGCATCTGATGTTCAACGGTTCCGAGAATTTTAACGATGACTACTTTCAGGTGCTGGAACGGCTTGGGGCAACCGACCTGAATGGCACCACCAACAGAGACCGCACCAACTATTTTCAAACAGTACCCAAAAATGCCGTGGATCTGGTGTTATGGATGGAATCGGACCGAATGGGCCATCTCCTCGGTGCGATTGATCAGGCAAAGCTTGACGAGCAGCGCGGAGTCGTACAGAATGAAAAACGTCAGGGCGAAAATGCCCCTTACGGCCAAGTCTTCAATCACATTACGAAAGCGACCTACCCCGAAGGACATCCCTATGCCCACACCGTGATTGGATCCATGGATGATTTGAATGCTGCCGAACTGGAGGATGTGCAGGAATGGTTCAAAGCCTACTACGGCCCCAATAATGCCGTCATCTCCATTGCAGGAGATATCACCGTGAGTGAAGCGCGGACACTTACCGAAAAATATTTTGGAGATATCCCGCCCGGGCCTCCAGTATCGCAGTTTGATACATGGGTTGCAAAACGTACCGGTGAACAGCGTGAGAGCATGCAGGATCGTGTACCGCAGGCACGGGTCTACAAGGTCTGGAATATCCCTGAGCGCTATACCAACGATTTTTACCTGCTGGATCTTGCTTCAAGCGTCCTGTCTAGTGGCAAGAATTCAAGATTCTACAAGCGCCTCGTCTATACCGATCAGATTGCAACCAATGCCAGCGCCTACCTGTATTCGGGCAGCATTGGCAGTCAGTTTATCATCAATGCAACCGCCCGCCCTGATGTGTCCCTTGCGGAGGTCGAAGCAGCCCTTGATGAAGAATTGGCAACCTTTCTCACCGATGGGCCAACTCCCGAAGAACTCCGCCGGATCATTACACAGGAGAAAGCGAGTTTTATTTACGGGATGGAACGGATTGGCGGCTTCGGTGGAAAGTCGGATATTCTGGCCTCCTCCGAGATTTACGGAGGAAGTCCTGACGCATATCTCCAGTCATTCAAGGATAAAGATGCCGCGACTCCCGAAGATGTCCGGCAGGCCGCCGAAAAATGGCTCTCGGACGGCGTTTATGTGATGGAAGTCCATCCCTTCCCCGAACTTGCGGCAACCGCAGAAGCAGCGGACCGGTCAACGCTGCCGGAAACCGGCCCCGAACCGGATGTAAAATTCCCTGAACTGCACCGGGCAGCACTCAGTAACGGACTAGAGATTATTCTCGCAGAACGCAGTACAATCCCTTCAGTAAATCTTACCCTGATGCTTGATGCAGGCTACGCCTCGGATCAGGGAATTGCTCCGGGAACCGCCAGTATGGTGATGTCTATGCTGGATGAGGGCACCACCAGCCTCACCGCCCTGGAGATCAATGATCGTATCGCAAATCTGGGCGCAAACCTGAGCACCGGCACTGGACTAGATGGCTCATTTGTAAGCCTGGTCTCCCTTACCGTCAATCTGGAACCGAGCCTGGATCTCTTCGCAGATGTGATTCTTAACCCATCCTTTACAGATTCGGAATTTGACCGATTGAAAGGAGAACGACTTGCAGGCATTCAGAGGGAAAAAGTCAACCCGGTGCAGATGGCCCTGCGGGTCATGCCTGCACTCTATTACGGAACCGATCATGCCTACAGTAACCCGCTGACCGGCAGCGGCACCGAAGAATCGGTTACCAATATGACTCGTGAGGATCTTCTAACCTATCACAGCACCTGGTTCAAGCCAAATAATGCAACTCTGATCGTTGTAGGAGATATTAACCTGGACACCATTGTGCCACTTCTGGAGGCCCGCTTAGGCGACTGGGAACCCGCAGGGGTCCCTGCAAAAAATATTGCTTCCGTTCAGAACGAAGGCGGTTCACGCGTCTATCTGATGAACCGCCCCGAATCGCAGCAGTCCATTATTCTGGCCGGCCACCTTGCACCGCCCCGAAATACGCCGAACAATATCGGGATTGAGACAATGAATACCATCCTCGGGGGCAACTTTGTTTCACGTATCAATATGAATCTGCGTGAAGATAAGGGTTGGTCCTATGGAGCAAGTTCCTTGCTGCTTGCAGCCCGCGGTCAGCGCCCCTTCCTGGTGTATGCTCCCGTACAAACGGACAAGACCAAGGAATCCATGATGGAGATCAAAGGCGAATTGGAAGGCATCCTTGGGGACAGCCCTGCAACGGAGGAGGAGGTTCTGAAAGCACAGGAAAGTCAGACTCTGGCACTCCCGGGACTGTGGGAAACCAACGGATCCGTTGCAGGAAGTATCCAGAACCTTATCCAGTATGATCTGCCGGAAAATTACTACGAAACGTATCCCGGCAAGGTGCGTGCGCTGAATGTGAACACCATTGCATCCGCGGCCGAGGAAGTGCTGCAACCCAGTGACCTGATCTGGCTGATCGTCGGCGATTTAAAGGTCATTGAGTCCAGCGTTCGGGAATTGGGCTACGGCCCGGTAGTCCGACTGGATACGGAAGGAAACATTATCGACAACTGACATCCAATCCGGGCCGGGGGCCCAAAGCCCTCGGCCTGGAATTGTCCGACAACCATTCATCGGTGCTTCGCAGGTCCATTCCCTCCATCCTGCCTGTGTGTCTCACACGGCGGTGACCGCGGCGATTACTCACCGCCCTTCTATCTCCTCCCCCTACTCACTTTCCCCAGACGGGGCCGATGCGCCGCTCAGCATTGCGGCAACATCAATGCCGGTTGATGCTTTGAGGCTTTCCAATAATGCCGGCGTTGATCCAGCAATCTGATTAAATACGGACGGAACCCCGGTCCCGTTACCACTGTCAACGACCGTGAGTTTGTCAATCGAGAGATTATCCACGGTCTGAACGACCTGTTTCAGGATATCCGGTAACATCTGGATCAGAAATAACCGCTCGGCATTGGGGCCCGCCTCTTGCCAGAGTTTCAATTTCTGGCGTAGAACTTCTACTTCTGCCTGCCCGTCTTCAAAGATCCGGGCGGCGTTCCCTTTTGCAATTTCCTCTTTTGCCTGACGCTCTGCCTCCGCAGCCACAATCACCTCTGCCCGCTGCTTCTTCTCGGCAAGTTTAATCTCTTCCATTGCAAGCTGCTGCCGGGCCTGTGCGGCCGACACTTCGGCGGCAACATCAATCCGTGCCTCCTCTGCGGCACTTTTCGCCGACAGCTGCGCCTTCAGGATACGCAAATCATTTTCTGCCTGTTCAATGCTTTTGTCCGCATTCGTTTCTGCGAGTCTTGCCTGTTCGCGTTTCTGCGCTTCCGCAATACGCGCTGCGGCAATAATGTGTGCGGACTGCTGTCGCCCGATTGCATCCAGATAGCCCGCATCATCCTCAACACTCTGAATTTTCATGGTGTCAAGCTGCAGGCCCAGATTACTTAAGTCAATATCGGCCTCTGCCAGGAGTTCTTTGGCAAATTTCAGACGATCCTCATTCACTTCTTCCGGTGTGAGCGTTGCCAGTACGCCCCGCAGATTCCCTTCCAGGGTTTCTTTTGCAATCATCTGAATTTCGTGTGGATCTTTCCCCAGAAGCCGCTCAACCGCGTTCGCAAGTTCTGATTCATTGGAGGCAACTTTAACATTGGCAATCGCCCGCACCGTAAGCGGGATGCCTCCTTTCGAGTAAGCATTCTGAACCGTCAAATCCAGAGGGATGGTGTTCAGGCGAATCCTTTCCACCTGCTCAATGATGGGAATCCTGAACCCGCGCCCTCCCTTGATGAACCGGTAGCCTACTTTGGTTCCATCTTCCATACGACGCCTGCGTCCGCTGAAGATCAGGACCTCATTGGGCTGGCAGATTTTTAAGTTGGCTCGCACAATGCCAAACACCACAAAGATGGCTGTGACGAGCACTCCACTAATAACAACGATGGCTTCCATTTTGAAAGTTTTTTATGAAAAACGGGGGACACCTTCCATGCCGCTAACAGAAAACTGCACTTCAGTTCTATACGGGACTGGAAACTGCACCTTTAATATAAAACAGGGAATTTTAGTTCGTCTCCGCAGCTGTAACAGCATGTGCCGCAATCTGAATACAGAATCCTGAAACATTTTTCCCAAATTGAAGAGAATTGGGGGTTGCTCTATGCGATCATACCGCCTGTCTTGAACCCATTCCCCATCCACAATAGATTACATCTTTGAAAATACTATGTCTTCAATACCTCCGCCACTGCTCCCTCCATACGGACAACAACCACCTCCTCGCCTTGCCCAAAGACATCTTCGGCACCTTCAAATCCACGCGCTTTGAATTGCATACGCTGCCCTTTCGCCACCAGAACGATTTTTCCCACATCCGAACGCCCGAATGGAATAATCACCTCGGCCGTCCGACCCGTAAGATCCGAAGCCGTAACCTCGCTGGAAACATGTGCATATCCGATCCGCTTGATCAGATAACTCCCGCCGGTTCCAACCGTCAAACCAACCGCCAGAGACACAAACAGTCGTACGATCTCATGTACATTCGCAAGGGGCAGCAGTACCCCGCACATGCCAAAGAATGCCGCGAACAGGAATATTGTACGTACCGAAAACAGATCAACCCAACCCGCTCCTACATCCGAATCCACATCTAGGTCTGTCTCCATGTCCAGATCCGAATCCATGTCCGTATCCAGATCCGAGTCGCCCCCGCCGATCATGGAAAGCACGACAAATACTCCACCGACAATGAGGCTGATCCAATATAATGCGTCCATTTCAGATCCTGTGCAGGGTTGTTCATCCCTGCAACCGAGCAGCACGCCAAGGGATCCCGTCACTCCCACCTTTTTGGTCTATTATTTGATCTGCCCCGTTGCAGGCAGGAACGCATGCGCTCCAAAAGCACTACTGTGCAAAAGCCGGGGTACCCGGAGAAATACTCCGGATACCCCGGCTGAATATGACCGATTCGGGGGAACCGAAACAGGCACTCCGAGGCAATGCACCGAATGAGTTATGGAGCGTTTCGGTACTCGTGCCGGCCGGCATTTCACAGCACCTGAGATGGCTCCGCCCCGTTCTATTGATTGCGATTGACTTCCTCGCCGGTTTGCTTCTTTTGAAACAGAACAACCACTGGCATGCAGAGAGAGACCACAGGCTTTTTCTGCATGATACCGTGCGTGATCGTTCTCCGGTTACCGTACAGGAGTCACCGCGGCCATATCCTCCTCTCTGGTGCGAACACGAATCACGCGCTCAACCGGTAAGACGAAAATCTTACCGTCACCGACATTGCCGGTAAAGGCGCTTTTGCAGATTGCATCCACAGCGATGTCAACAAAATCATCAGAGATACCGATGTCAATCATGATCTTGTCCTGTAATTCCATTTTTGCGGTCGTCCCGCGATACGTTCCAACCACTTCAACCTCACCGCCGTGTCCACGCACATTCGATACGGTGAGTCCAGTAATATCTGCTGCATAGAGGGCACGAAGTACATCCGACAGAGTTGAGGGTCGGACAATTGCTTTTACGAGTTTCATTTTGATTGATTTTATTAACTGCCGTTTTTGATACCGTTGACGCGGGCAGGGGCCTCCAGTTCATTCAGCAGGACCGCCCCTTCCCCCGTCGCATAGGCTTCTTCTCCATGTGCGACAAGATCCATTCCCAAGCCTTCATCGGACGATTCCGCTCGCAAACCGCCGGTCACCATCCCAAGCACTTTCAATATACCAAAGGTCAAGCCGCCGCTATACACCGCAACTGCGCCAATTGATAATGCCTGGATTCCCAGCTGCCCAAATTCGCCGCTGAAAAACAAGCCCCCATCCTCTGTGAACAAAGGTGAAGCCAGCATTCCGGTCAGCAGCGCCCCCATGATTCCTCCCATACCGTGCGCCGCAAACACATCCAGCGAGTCATCCAGGCTGGTTCTTGTACGCCACTTGATAATAAAATAACTCGGAATGACCGCAACTGCACCTAAGATGATCGCCCCGCCTGGGCTCACAAAGCCTGCCGCCGGTGTGATTGCCACCAGCCCCACCACAATCCCGGTCGCAATCCCGACTGCAGTGACCTTCCCCGTCGTAAACTGATCCAGAAGCGTCCAGACAAAGACCCCTGCTGCCGGAGCAAGGAGGGTATTTACAAGTGCCAGTGCAGCAATCCCATCTGCTGCGAGCGCACTCCCGCCATTAAATCCAAACCATCCAAACCAGAGAATTCCAGCTCCCAGAAGCACAAAGGGTACATTGTGCGGAAGAAGGGCCTCCCGGCCATAATCTTTTCGCGGCCCCAGCACCAGTGCAGCAACCACCGCGGCAACTCCTGCATTAACATGAACCACTGCACCACCGGCAAAGTCTAACGCGCCGAGTTCCCCAAGCCAGCCGCCTCCCCATACCCAGTGGCATACCGGTGCATACACAATCAAGCCCCAGAGGCCAATGAAAATGACGTAAGGGATGAACTTCATCCGCTCCACGACTGCACCAGAAATAAGTGCGGCAGTAATGATGGCAAACGTTCCCTGAAATCCCATGAACAGGAGATCCGGGATGCTGCCATTCGGATCCAGCCCGACACCTGTCAGGAAGGACATTGAGAAGTCACCCAACCAGGCACTCCCCTCCCCAAAGGCAATGGAATACCCGGCAATGGCCCATAGCGTACCGGAAACCCCCAGCGCGACGAAGCTCATCATCATGGTGTTGAGTGCATTCTTGGAACGGACAAGTCCCCCGTAAAAGAATGCCAGCCCAGGGGTCATCAGCAATACAAGCGCCGTGGAAATCAGTAACCACGACGTATCTGCACCACTGATCGCAGGGGCAGCTTCCGCTTCCTGAGCGAACGCTGAAAAAGGCATTAGCAGACCCAATCCTGCTAATGTGCAAAGCATTTTGTTAAGCATTGAAACCAAATTTATTAAGGAGTAAAGAAGTTAACACCTTAATAAATTAGGAAAAAGAATTGGAAAATCCAAATAATTAAGGATTTTTATCTTTTTTCTGAACATTATCAGCAAAAACCTTGCATTTACGGGTCACAGGCATCTCCACGGGGTTTGATTTTTGTCTGATGAGCCGGGGAGCGTTTCACCTTCCAGGTCGGAGACATACCCCTGCCATGCGCCGCCATCCGGCCACTGGCTCTACACCCGGTTGCACGGATCGAATTACTTCCGTGCAAAGGAAGCCCTCCCCTGCCACAACCGGTGCTTACGAATCACGACAGGGTGTCGCACGGATCGGAGGATTCCGTCAAGGGAACATCACCCTAATCGGAATTCATAATAAAGAGGGGGGCATCCTGGAGATCCTTGAAATTAGGACGGAGCCGCTCCACATTGTAGAATTTTTCTATATCCACCACCTTATGCGGACCGTTGATCACCTCCATTGAAATATTCCCGTACACGCCGTTGCGGATATTCACCAAGCGCCCGGAGGTACCTTTCAGAATTAGATCCAGTGCTAAATTGCCGTATGCCATCGGTACAACTGAATCCAGAGCGTCCGGAGCACCGCAGCGCACCAGATAACCCAGTCTCTGGTTCACCACATTGATCCGCTTTCCCTGGTTATACTCGGGAGAACGCTGCTTCAGTTCTTCGCCAACCCGATCCCCAATTCCCCCCAGTTTTGCATGTCCATACTGATCTTTTTCAGCCCCCAGGAAAGACATCCTGTCATCCCCCTTGATCTTTGCCCCCTCAGAAACCAGCACCACCGAATAGCGGCTGGGATGTCGATTGCGATCATAGACCATCAGACTTGTCAACTGATCCATATCAAAATCCGTCTCTGGAATCACGCAGCGATCCGCTGCACCCGCCATGGCAGGCAGCAATGCGGAATACCCTGCATAGCGGCCAAATACTTCAATGACCAGAAAACGCTCATGCGAGCCGGCAGAGGTCCGCAGTGTATTGGTTAACTCAATCGTCCGGGTCACGCAGGTCCCGAACCCGATGCAGTAATCCGTACCGGGCACATCATTGTCCATGGTTTTGGGGATGGCAACGACCTTTACACCTTCTTTGTGTAAGCGGTAACCGTAGCTAAGCGTGTCATCTCCCCCGATGGGGATGAGATAGTCAATCCCGAGGTACTCAATATTGGAGAGCACTGCGGAGGTGACATCATTAGTCTCGTCATTGAACTGATTGCGCAGATGCACGGGTAAGGTGCTCTTCGGCAAGTGGCTTGGCCGGGTACGTGAACTGTGCAGGAAGGTCCCCCCTGTACGTGCGGCAGCATTCACAGTGGGTTCGTTGAGCTCTTCCACACTTGCTGAGTTGTCCGCCTCGGGATCCTGTACAAGATCCACCAGTCCTGCCCAGCCCCGCTTGATGCCGAGCACTTTATATCCTTCACGCAGTGCGCGAACTGTAACCGCACGGATTGCCGGATTCAGCCCCGGCACATCTCCTCCCCCCGTAAGAATTCCGATTGTACCTTTGTAAGCCATGATGAATTTCGATTTAGTGAGTGAATTTCCCTGAAAATTACGACACAGCCGGCAATCGGTCACACTGTTTGCAAAATGATCATCTTGGCAAATTCGTTTTTCTCTCAGAAGTTCGGGAAGATTTTCCCGGATGAATCGTCTAAACGGTCAAAGTATCTGAATATTTGCCAAGCCATGCATCCTGTATCGTATTTTCCGCGTTGTATTCTATTTCTAAGCGGATTGCTTTTCATCCAGAACAGTTTTGCCCAGCAGGGCCCCCGCGGTCAGCGCGGCAGCGTTCTGGAAATGCAGGCCGCCATCATGGATACACTGATTTCCATCCTTGACCTCACCGAAGAGCAATTGCCGGCAGTTCACGCAATCCTGCAGGCCCGGACTGACTCTTTGATGACACTTCGGCCGGAATCTGGAAGGGGGCGCGGACAGTTTCAGGCCATCCGGGCCAAACGTCAAGCCATTGATCAGGAAACCGAAACCGCACTTGCAGCACTTCTGACCCCCGAGCAAATGACCTCGTATCGAACATTTATGGATCATCAGTTCAGAGCACGAAGACAGCAGATGCGACGCTGGAATCAACCGGACCTTCCATAATTCCTGGCGATGAATCACGGATTGGGACATGTTACCGCTAAAAAGATGATTCCTGTGACCGTCATGCCCCGTAATAACGTGAACTGCAGCGCCGATCTGTGAAAAAGTGAACCCCATTCCTTCGGATGAAATCCTGCTTGATCGTGCACGAAACGGAGATCAGAATGCATTCCGAGAGATCCTGGAACGGCATCAGTCTACCGTGGCACGTACCGTTGCGGGAATGCTGGGCAATCCATCTGAAGTGGATGATGTGGTGCAAGTGGTCTTCATCCGATTTTATCAGGCGATGGACCGATTTCGAGGAGATGCCTCCTGCAGCACGTACCTCACAAGGATTGCAATTAATGCATCCCTTGATGTTCTTCGACGAAGAAAAAAACTCCGTTCACGATTTATCAGCCGGGATGATGCTGCCAAAGCGCTGTCCGAACCGGGGGCTGATGATCCCGAATCAGAACGTTTTGACCAGATAAAACTCATTAACTCCGCGATGAATCAACTCAAACCCAAGCACCGCGCTGTCGTTGTACTTCGGCTGATTGATGGCTGCTCGGTCATTGAGACGGCTGAACTACTCGGGATTGCCCAGGGAACTGTAATGTCCAGACTGAGCCGTGCAACTGCACATCTGCGCCAGATTCTAGGCCCGATCCTTGAAAAAGAACGTTAGCATAAAAACCCCCATTGAATCAGATTTATCATGACACCCTCAGGAGATTCCCGTTTGCCGTCCCTGCTCCAGGAAGCGGCAAAAATGAATGCAGAATCCGGCATGAAGCCTTTCCTCGCTGACCGAATTATGCGGAGAGTGCGGAGTATCCATTCCCGGGAAGAGAAGTTTTTTCAGGCAATTTGGCTCATGTTCAAGCCGGTTATCCTTGCAAGTGCGCTCTTTATTCTGGGGGTTCTGTCTTATAATGCATTGGTCAGCCGCAACTATGAGATCCGGCCCACAACAACCGAAATGGTCTTTGGACTGCAGCCTCTGACCCTTACAACTGCCTATTCTGCAGATTTAGATGAACTATCGTCAACAATTCCATGAGTACCCGTGTTAAATCACTAATCCTCCTTGGATGCACCCTGATCGCTGGAATTGCCATTGGCATCCTGGGAACCGGTGCGTGGCAACACCGCCGGAATGTTGCATTGTCGGAAACACGAGTTCAAGGTGGCCTTACCCGCCATATTGAACGAATCATTCACTTTGAAAATGAAGACCAGCGCAGCGAAGTCCGGGCCATTGTACATCGTGCGGAACAATCCTTTATACAGCAGCGCCGAAGCATGTCCGACAGCCTAGCCGTTCACCGCCGGATTCTGGCTGCGGATCTGCAGCAGGTGCTCACACCCGAGCAGTGGCAGCGCCTTGAAACCTGGCTGGATCGAAAACCGCGATATCGAAAAAAACACCGTGGGCGTTCATCTGGACAGTACCGCTCATCTCGGAACGATTCTTCAAATCATAAACCCGCTTATTAGTCTATCTCTGATGCGACTCTCTATTATCGTAACCGCAATCGTGATTACCGGTGCCTCTTTGTGGTATTTCAATCGGGGATCCGCCGAGCCTGTCAGCCCCTATCGGTTCGTAACTCTGGAAGAAGGAGACCTTGAAGCCGTTGTGGCAAGTACCGGTGCACTGGATGCGGTAACCACGGTCCAGGTCGGCACCCAGGTTTCCGGGATTATTGCCAGTATTTACGTTGACTTCAATGACCGTGTACGTGCTGGGCAGGTGATTGCCCGGATTGACACCACACTCCTGTGGAGTGCAGTACGTGATGCAGAGTCCAATCTGGAACGTAATCAGGCACAACTCCGACAGGCCCGGCGGGAACTCGAACGGCTTGCCCCCCTGTTTGAGCAACAGTTCGTGACCGACATCGACTATTCGCGGGCGCAATACGACCTTGATATTGCCGAGGCCGCAACCAAAAGCGCAGAAATCAGCCTGGACCGTGCCCGCCAAAATCTGAGTTATGCGACGATTATTGCTCCGATTTCCGGGACGGTCATTGAACGGAATGTGGATGTTGGCCAGACGGTCGCAGCGAGTTTTTCTGCACCGCAGCTGTTCCTGATTGCGGACGACCTCTCCCATATGGAAATCCTTGCCTCGGTAGATGAGAGTGATATTGGGCAGATCCAGGAGGGACAATCTGCCCGATTTACCGTGCAGGCCTATCCTGAAGAAACCTTCACCGGACTGGTCCGACAGGTGCGCCTGCAGTCAACCGTTCAGGAAAATGTGGTGAATTACACCGTTGTCGTTGATGTTGAAAATCCTGACGGACGTCTTTTGCCCGGCATGACCGCCACCGTTGATTTTTTGATTGAATCGGCGACGAATGTGCTCAAGCTCCCCAATGCTGCACTGCGTTTTCGGGCAACTCCGCAAATGTTTGAGGTAATCCGTGCACGCAGGGAAGCCGCGGGAGGCACGTCTGGCGGAAATGCAAATCAGGGCGGCGGGAGCCGATCTGGTAATGGTGGCACATGGAGCGGCGGCGGAGCAGGCGGCTTTGGCGGCAGAGCAAATAACTTCGCTATGATCTGGTATCTGGATGAGAATAACGAGTTGACGGTCGTTCCGGCGCAAACCGGCATCACCGATGGGCAGATGACGGAAGTAACCAGTTCACGCCTCCAACCTGGCCTGCAGATCATTGCGGGAGTCACCCAACAGGATGGTGAAGACTCAAATAACCCGTTTCAGCGCACCCAGAGGCGTTTTCGTCCGGGAGGATTTTAGTCTACATGGAACGCGAACCAGTGATGCAAACACAGGGATTGACCAAGGTTTATACCATGGGCAAGACCGAGGTACATGCGCTCCAGGGGGTTGACCTGACGGTCGAACGAGGGGAGATGATTGCCATCGTAGGGGCTTCCGGCTCAGGGAAATCCACTTTAATGAATATTATTGGCTGCCTGGATTACCCCACCTCGGGAACCTACTTTCTGGATGATGTGCATGTAGAAAATCTGTCCCGTAACCAGTTGGCCGATATTCGCAACCGTAAGATTGGCTTTGTATTCCAGGGGTTTAATCTGCTTGCCCGAACGACTGCCCTTGAAAATGTTGAATTACCGCTACTCTATGACCGGTCCCGGCGTAAACTTCAAATCCGAAAAGCAGCCCGGGAGGCACTTGAGCGGGTTGGGCTTGGAGATCGTATGGACCATGAGCCGAATGAACTCTCCGGCGGCCAGCAGCAGCGTGTCGCCATTGCCCGTGCTCTCGTGACGAATCCATCCATCCTGCTGGCAGATGAACCGACTGGGAATCTGGACAGTCAGACATCCATCGAAGTCCTCACGCTTTTCCAGGAACTTCACGATCAGGGCATGACGATCCTGCTCATCACGCACGAGTCTGATGTGGCAAATTGTACGCAGCGTATCATTGAGTTGCGGGATGGGAAGATCATTCAGGATCAGCACATTCAGGCGGCCAAAGCTCAGGAGATGGCGATCGCATAGACACTGAACCAGCATTTACATCGAACGGAATCCATGAAAGCTTCAAGACTCATCAAGGTCGCCTCTGCAAGCATCTTGAAAAACAAAATGCGCACCCTCCTCACCATGCTGGGAATCGTGATTGGGGTTGGTGCGGTCATTGTGATGGTGGCCATCGGACAGGGTGCACAGTCACGGATCCAGGAGCAAATCAATACCCTGGGAACCAATATGATCGTCATCACCCCGGGAGCCAGCAGTCAGGGCGGGGTAAGCCGGGGGGCACAAAGTTATAATCGCCTCACGGTCAAGGATTTTGAAAAAATTAAACGGGAGAGCCTGATCGTATCCGCGGTCTCCCCGGTGGTGTTTAGTCGAACGCAGGTGATTGGAGGCCAGGGAAACTGGCGTACCACCATCAATGGGGTCTCTACTGATTACCAGATCATTCGGAACTGGGATCTCAAGTATGGCCGGTTCTTTGATCAAAGCGAACAGCGCCAGATGCGGCGGGTTATCGTGCTAGGACATACGGTAGCTGAAAACCTCTTTCCTGGAGAAGATCCGGTCGGACTGACCGTGCAGGTACGGAACGTTCCCGTACAGATCATTGGCGTTCTTGAGCCGAAGGGGCAAACCGCCAGTGGTACGGATCAGGACGATGTAATTTTTGCTCCCCACACAACCGTTCAGACACGGCTCAGTGGATGGAGCCGGATATTTCAGATTTTAGCGAGTACGCCTTCGTCACGTGACATCCCCGCCGCACAAGAAGAAATTCGGGCCATTATGCGAGAGTCTCACGGCCTGGCAGAGTTTGCCGATGATGACTTTACGGTACGCAACCAGAACGATCTCGCTGCCGCGGAACAGGGAACCACCGAAGTCATGACCATGCTGCTGGCTGCAATTGCCTCCATCTCCCTCCTCGTTGGGGGAATTGGAATCATGAATATTATGCTCGTATCGGTGACCGAGCGTACGCGGGAGATCGGGATCCGTATGGCGATTGGTGCTCGCGGACGGGATGTGCTGACTCAATTTCTGGTTGAGAGCATCGTTATGAGCGTATTGGGGGGTGCAATCGGGGTCGGAATTGGGTTTGCGGGCTCCAGTATATTGAGCCAACTGACGGGTTGGAACACGGTCACCTCGCCCACCACCATCATGATTGCGCTGGCGTTCTCTGCAGGTGTCGGGATCTTCTTCGGCTTTTACCCTGCACGTAAAGCCTCTGCACTGAATCCAATTGAGGCACTTCGCCACGAATAGCCGCACATCCCCCCTTGTTCTATCTTAAGCAGAGAGATTCATTACACCCGGACGCAGCGCCCAGAAGCACCAGGGGGAGTCTCTCATGCACGGGAGATACCCCAAAAGCAAAAAAAGACTGCGGTGGAGGGCAAATATTGCACCCCCAACGCAGGCAACGCGGGGAAATTGGACCGTTCGTTTCCCAAATCGGATAAAGCACCCACCGGGAGACCTTCAGTCCTTTAACCCGACTTTCTACTGTTTCTTTCCTCCTGCACTTCCTTGCGGATCACATTGGCAAGATTCCGCAAGTCCAACATAGCTCTGCGAATACGTGCACCCGCAGCGTCTACATTTTTGTCGTGGAACTTGGTGAAATCAGACTCAAGGTCGTCAACGATTGACTTAAGTTCACTGTATCTGCTCATTGTAATTTGCTTGCTAAAGCGTTTGGTTGTAAAAGTTTGTATGATTTAGGATTGAGTACCCGAATAAGACCAGTCAATTTAGACCGACCCATTCAAAATTCCCGTTTGAACCGCAAATATACACAATTTGTTCAGATATACAGTGCAATTCCGGGTATTTATCTCTTATTTTTGCGTCTCTGCCATAAATTCAGCGCGAAATCGGGGAAATTTCCACTGAAACAGGCACCCGATGGAATGCAATCCACAATTGGCATGCATCTCTACGAGGATGTAGCACCCAGGTATGAAAGGTGCATGGTGTCGTTTACAACGGAACGCCTGCGCTTCCTAGAGGATTCTCCAATCTCACCGGCTGCATTGGGCGCTTCCTCTGCCTTTTTCATTACCTGCTTGATTTTCGCTGATTGCATTTGCTGCAGAGTACCTGACAGTTTTCTATCACGGTACGCCCCCCTTTTACCCAGGGTTCAATGTGATCCGCCTGAGCATCCTCCCAGGGCATCTCGTCTTCCTGTGGATCAATGCATGCAAAATCGTGGAGCGGTTTTATCTGATACGCACACAACTTGCCCTGCTGTCGCCAGACAGTCTCCCGCGTTTCCTCATCAAAAAACCTCGGTTCGAGGATCTGTGGATTCCTCTCCCCTTCTAGAATATATTGGTAGATCTGCCCTTTCTTTTTGAGTTCGGGGTAGTCTAGCATCTCCTGTGCACGGGTACGTGTGTGCTCTGCATCAAATTGCTGCTCTCCGTAATTTGCATAGAGCATCCCCCAGTTGGGCTGCCCCATAACAGTACGCAGCTTTCTCGCATCTGATTTTTTGCGTTGAGCAGATGCCACATTAAAAAGAGAAGCAACCCATGTATGTACCTGCAGATAGTAGTCCCAGAGATCTTCGGCATTCTCTCTGTTACGCTTACGCTGCATATAGGTGAGTATCTCCCTGTCATCCTTCGTCCCCAAACGCCAACGCAGAATCCGTTCAAGGTGCTGCTGGCGTTTTCTCTGACCGCCCAGCAGGTCATTGCACAGAATCATCTGTCCGGCTGTTGTTGATGAGAAGTATGTTTTTGCTGAAGCGACCCAGGGACCGTCGCAAAGAGCATTCCGCACTTCCTGATTGGTTAGCTCCGCCGCCCCCTTATTGATGGTCTTGAACCACATCATGTAATCGTCTCCCGATCCCTCCTCGCAAAAACACACCAGGATTGCATAATCCATGAAGCGTGCATGCATTTTGTCATTGACCTCGACCTGATCATAGATGTATGACTCTCCGTCTAGATCAACTGCGAAGGCATTATCTTTGACAAAATCGCAGATTGTTCGGAGGCGCTGCTGCCCGTCAAGTACACTGTAAAACCCGGGGGTCTCTTCGGCAAAATATATCAAGTTGATCGGATGTCCGTAATACACTGACTGGATCAGGGGAACCTGCCATTTGGCATCCCCTGACCGGATGTACTCACGCTGGTAGGAAGGCGTAATGTTCAACTTTCCGCCCCAACCGATTACGCTGTCATCCTCTCGAACCTGATAGCCGTCAACGATCTCGCTAATCTTGATCTGCTCTACACGTGTTTTCATTGACCTATCTTTTATGGCGGATCAATATACGGGCATATTTCTTCTTCCCGTTTATGTAGGGGTACCCAAAATTAAACTCCGTGATCTTGGTGGTGGCCATTTGCCCCAATATCTCGAATTGTTCCGGGTTGTACTTATCCAAGAATGTGATCGGCACCCCCATTAATCCATCGTAGTCACGCGGGATTTCGATGGTCTTACGCACATCAATGGCATTATAGTTATCGTAGTGCGGGTACTCCTCGGGGCTATAGTCTTTGTGCAGCACCATTTTTCTGTTGCGCTTCGCATGAGGAAGATTCGTAAACCAGATGCTTTGTGATCTCCCCTTAACAGTACCGTCAACGATCTTGTAGGCACTGCCTTCTTTCCTGATTGAGACTAATTCATCCGCATAATCCCGGGGTACATCAAACAGGAGATCTCTGCTCATGGGCGTATTCCCCACCCACAATTTACCGTCTCTGATCAGCGGAAATATCTCTTTATAGGTGATGGCATTTTTATTTCCAATAATCAGAAA
>JAJECV010000044.1 GCA_022821875.1 Rhodothermales bacterium | reverse complement strand
TTCGCTTGGGATGGAAGGATCCCGAACAGAATCAGATGCAAAAATGGAAGTTTTTGAGCAAAATTAATTATGTCAAGTTGATCTATTTTGCAACAGGCAGAGCTATGTGCTGTACAGGTTCCTCTGAATCTACTTGACATTCCCCTGTTTTACGTGTCATCAACATGGGCATTCCTCCCGAGCAGCAGCTTCAGTCCTGAAGGCCGGTGGAGAGTAAAGCCACACCGAACTGCCCACTTACTCAGCCGGGGAAGGTTCTATGTTGCCCTTATCGCTCAGGGACATAAATCCCGGATTTTTGTCCGTCTTGCCGATTCTGCTATTTTATCTTATCCGATCTGGGCGAGGCAGGCTTGATGTATAATACGCGCAGGTTTCGTCATTCATAATCTTCTTTGATTGCGTGCATCGTTGCACTGGCCGATAGAACTACCCCCGGCACTCCCGCACCTGGATGTGTTCCTGCTCCAACCAGATATAAGCCTTCCACATCTTCGCTCCGATTGTGAGGTCGAAACCACGCGGTCTGCGTAATTCTTGGCTCAATGCCAAAAGCATTGCCCAGTGTCGAGTTATATTCAGACTCAAAATTACTCGGGGTAAAGGCATGTTGAACTTCAATGGAGTCTCTCAGATTTTCTAGCCCCCACTTTTCGAGTGCGTTAATAACGCGGTCTGTCATCAGGTCCGTGGTAGGTTTCCAGTCGATGCCAGAAGCAAGATTTGGTACAGGGACGAGGATGTAGATACTCTCCGCTTCCGGGGGTGCCATGGCTGGTTCCGTCCGGCTTGGTACATGCAGGTACATGCTGAAGTCGTCTGCCAGGATCTTTCGATCAAAGATGTCCTGCACTAATCCTTTATAGCGTGGTCCAAGGATGATTGTGTGATGGGACAGCTGCGGATATTTTCGCCGCACTCCGAGATAGAGCAGAAAGCAGCTCATGGACTGATGAATTTTTTTCAGCCGGGAGTTTGTCCAGCGGCGGCAATCAACATGATCCAACAGCTTGCTGTACGTATGACCTACGTCGGCATTGCTGACCACAATATCAGCAGGGATGAATGATTTGGCATTTTTCTGCTGATCCCGCACCTGGACACCTGTAACCTTTGGGCGCCTGCCTTTGCCGTTGGTCACTTCAATACGCTTCACAGAGGTTTGTAATCGGACATGTCCGCCGATATCCTGGAATAATTGTGCAAATCCTTGGACAAGGCTGTACATCCCCCCGTTCGCATACCATACGCCCCCTTCTTTTTCAAGGTAGGGGATCATAAGAAAGATGGATGGGGCGCGGAATGGGCTGCCTCCTAGAAAGAGTGGATGGAATGAGTAGAGGAAGTGGTGTCGCCAGTTACGAAAATGTTGACGAACAAATCTCGCTACCGGCTGCCATGCACCCAGACGAATGACACGCGGTGCAAATGCGGCCATCATACCGAGTGAATCAAAGGGGCGTGCACCGAGGCCTTCGGTGATTACAGATTTATAGATGGGTTCAAGCCTGGCGAAAAAATCTTCCAGGCGGTCGGCATCACGTTGATCAAACTCGGCCATAGATGCTTTCATTTGAGCAAGATCAGACCGGTAATCCAGATGGGTTCCATCATGAAACCAGACCCGGTAAAACGGGTCAAGGGGAACCAGTGTCACATAGTCGTCCATGCGCCGTCCCGCTGCTTGAAAGACATCTTCTAATAGGGGCGGAGCAGTGATGAGGCTGGGGCCGGTGTCAAACGTATACCCGGCATCGACAATTTGCCCGGCCCTTCCGCCTAGTTGAGGCCGTTGCTCAATAAGGATCGTTTCTATACCGGCTGCCTGCAACCGGATGGCAACTGCGAGTCCCCCAAAACCACTGCCAATCACGACGGCCCGACGTTTCGGACATGATGGGTCATTCAAATGAGTTTGCATGCAGGAAAAGTCGGTCACTTTGTGTTGAGGGTTCTCGAGACCTGCTGGAGTTGTTTTAGACCTTTGCGTGCTAAGACGGTTTTCTTCTGAAACGATGTAAATGCTCGCCGGGTCATATTATTGTACCCATTGGTCCGGACTTCATCATGAATTCCGCGATATACCCGTGCCGCAATTGCAATGGAACGGCGCAAGCGGGGCGGAAGCGACGGGATACCTTTATACGCACGGTCATATGCGGAATCGGCCTCTGCCATAATCTCTTCAAGAAGTTTGATGTAATCGGTGGGAACCTTGCCGGTTGATGCCGCCTGTGATTTTATGTTCCTAAGCATTTCTGGTGTGATATGGTGTATTGCCATAAGATCCGCGGGTAGATAGATCCGTCCCATATCCAGATCTTCGCCAACATCACGCACAATATTCGTGAGTTGCATGGCATGTCCCAGATCGTGAGCACGTTCCAGTACCCAGGGTTCTCTGACTCCAAATGCCTGTGTAATCCAGTTGCCAACTACGGAAGCAACCCGATAGGTATATCTGCGCAATTCCTCCATTGAACGGTAGATCTGCGGCTCAACATCCATCCGCATTCCTTGAATGAGTTCAGACACCAAAGAGTAGGGGATCTGCATCTTTGCCATCCGGGTCATCACAACATCCGCCACATGGATTCCCGTGTAGGATCCGTGATAGGCGGAATGCGTGATCTGATCCCACAGGTCAAGTGTCTCATGGGCATGAATTTTCATATCCCCATCCTTGTCTACCAGATTATCGGTAAACCGGCAGAATACATAGATCTCGTTGATGATTGCCCGCTCTTCCGGGGGGAAGAATCGTGAGGCAAAGGAGAAACTCCGGCTATTTCGGGCAAAAAATTTTCGCCAATCCGAAATCTCTCCGAGTTGTTGGGATCGGATTGCAATTTGTGCAGTGGTGACGACTTGGGTTAAGGGGGATGGCAGAGAAAGTTTGCGGGGCGCAGCCAGATCAGCGTGATTGCCGCTTCGGAAGGCATCACTGCATTGATCAATCCATTCTGATAAAACTTCGGTTAGGGGAGACTGTGTCCCCAGGTCACGGATTTGTTTCAAAAGCGTGGTTCCACGTTCCTGTATTTGTTGCAGAGCTTCTTCAGCCATGGACGGTTTGCCATGGTCTCTGCGAAAAAATGTATTCAGAGCTTCTTCGGGAGATTGATCAAACCATTCATTTCCACGGCTCCCCAAAACGAAGGTCCAGATCTTGTTATTAAAATCCTGAAGTTTGGGTTTACCGGTATTCCCTGCCGGGCAGTAATCCAGGAAGTCATCGACCATCTGGTATAAGACACCCAGTTCAGTCCCCACTTCGCGTAACTCTGCAGCAGTGGCATCAGCGTAACCGGCCCAGCCGGGTAATGCCGCTGCGATGCCAAACAGTGCTCCGCTTTTCATGCGTACGATTTGTTCATATTTCGTCTGATGGTCAAGCCTTGTCTCTGGTTGGTCCTGGAGACTCTCTCCCCGAACCATGGCTTCCACTGCGTCAATAAATTCCGTCAGAAACTCCTGAATCCCGCTCTTACTGGCGATTCGGTATGCACTGGTCAGATATAAATCACCTAACAGCAATGAGGCATCCGTTCCCTTTCGAGCCAGAAGAGTTGCAGCGCCGCGTCGTTCTAATCCACCGTCAAGTACATCATCGTGATGAAGGGATGCCTCGTGCACCATTTGGATCGCAAGGCAGCCCAGCCAAAACCCTTCGCTCAATGATTGTTGCTGATCAGGAGACACAAAACATAGCGCGGTTAGCGGACGAAGCAGTTTTCCTTGCGGATGGGACACGGTCATGCCAAACTTCTCGGCCAGAATACATCCCCTCGTAATTCCATTCTGCACGAGTTCAACCGCTGTCATGGAGATCCTGTTAATTCCGGTGTTGAGTTACTTCGGTAAAGCATAATTCGGATTCCTGCGAACGCAATGAAGGTCAGGATTCCGGCAAGCCAGTAGCCTGCAAGGAGTATCATCCCCAAAGAGAGCATGATCACGGTGATATAGTACGTTTCCATGATGGATACCGGGATTCGGTCGGCGATCTTATCTACCTTTAACAGGTGGAAGCCAACCATAATAAGGAGCCCGGTTCCGAGCCAGCCCAGCAGGTTTACCAGGGGCATCCCGTAGTAGGGGCCTGGATTTTCCCACTGCCAGTAGGGGGTCAGATCACTCATTGCCGGATCAAGCGTTAAATCCCAGATTGTCAGCAAGACGGCACCCAGGATCCAGGTTAGGAATTTGCTGGAAGTAATCTGTCGTGCGAGTACATAGGATGGAAATGCCATCATAAACCAACTAAAGGGAATCAGGAGTGGAACTAGATTCGCAATACGGTATCCTAGCAGCCCCGTATATTCATATCCCCCGAAGGGGAATCCAGTGTACGTTCCAGTTAATTCCATGCCCAGTGAGATGATGCAGGTCAGCACCATGGCGGGCATCCATTTGAGGCCGATACGCGGGATGAGGAGGATCGCTAGTACGAGGAAGGCTAGAATTACATGTCCGCGCGAAAAAAGAATGAAGGCAGTTCCATAGAAATTCGCTGCCGATGGAATCTCGGCCAAGAGTTCTGGGTGCAATCCGAATGTACCGTAGCCGGCTATGGTCACCGCGGTAAAGAGCCAGAGAAAGGCGAAATTTGACCAGTCCAGAAATGTGAAGGCAGGGATGGGCTTAGACATGACAGGGGAGGCAAACTATAACAGTCAGTGAACTGAGTGTGCGTCTGATCGTCAAGGTTAATCTTTGGGGTTATTCTGCTGGTATTACTTGCTGTGCTTGAATATTCGTCCTGAAGACACGCCGTATACCTCAAGTGCTGTAATTCGGTTCCAAGCAGGATAGATCTACTTACAGGATATGTTTTCGAAGAAGCACGAGAGAGTATTTTCCGGTTGATTTTATTGGGTTGTGACGGCGGACAGAGATCATGGTCATGGTAGAAAAAGATAATTGCAAATCTGAAACCGCAGTTGCCCTGAGCATCAGGAAACAGTTAAAGACCCCGGCATGATCTCGTCCGGAAGTTCTCATTTTTGCTGACTTGTGCTGGGCATGATTGCTGTACGCGTACAGAAGCAGCAAAGCAAATTCGCCGCCAGTATCATGTTGGATCGTGACAGCAATACGAATACGCTCAATCGGGAACTTGCTCTCAAACGGCCTGATCAGGATGACATCTATGAGGCCATGGATAACGGGTAGAACACAAGACGGCCATTGAATGCCGCTTGGCCAGGCGGTATTTCACCGAGGGAGGGGTAGCACTCTGCGATGTCACCAGCAGCTATGTGGAAGGCAGGAAGAATGAGTTGGCTGCCTTTGGGGTCTAAGGATAAAAAGCGGGGGCATGGAACAGATTGTCATTGGTCGGATGACCGACCTGGAGGGCCGTCCCGTATCGGTGGAGGTGTTTCCCGGCAATACTGCCGATGTAAAGATGCTCAGTATGCAGGAGGCTAAGATTTGAAAGACGTTTGGGCTCAAGTATGTGCTTGTTGGTGGGAGACCGGGGGATCCTGAAGCAAACGCAGATCCAGGAGGAGGTCATGCCGGCGGGGCTGGGCTAGGTTACCACTATGCAAAAGAGCCGGATTCAGGAGGTCGTGGAACAAAAATCAGCATATGAGCCCGTTAGACAGTCAGACGAATAATTTCAATCTGATGGCTCAGTAAATTGATCTGAATACACAACATGGAGCGCCAGGCTAACTGGTAAAGTGTAGCGGGTGAAAGTCCTGCGTTATGAAACTACAACCGAGTACATATCTCCGCGAGTCATGCGCATCTGTTCGTGAGGGCAGATGTGAAGCGTTGACAGCGGTACATGTGGCC
>JAJECV010000094.1 GCA_022821875.1 Rhodothermales bacterium | reverse complement strand
TCCGGCGGGTATGTGCTCCGCACCAGTCATGCCGACTGGCCGGTGAAAGAGGTGGCAGAGCTCTACTGGCGGCTCACCGAGATTGAAAGCGTCTTTCGCATCATGAAATCCGATCTTGGATTGCGCCCGGTTTTCCACAGCAGAGAGGATCGCATCATTGCCCATTTGATGATCACGGTTGTCGCCTATCATGTCTCTCATCTGGTTCGCACCAAACTCAAACGAGCAGGCATGCATCACAGTTGGGACACGATCCGAAAGGGCCTCAACAAAGTAAAGCGCATTACCACCGAACTGCCAATGAGCCAGACCCGTGTTCTGGAGCTGAAGTTAGATCAGAACCTGCCGCCGTTATTGCAGGAGATCTTTCGTATCATGGGATACGAGTATGATCCCAGAGCCACCCAAACGAAACAGGAGCGCATTCGGCAGAAAAAAGTCCCCCAAAAACCACCCGACTCGTGACGCAGATTTCTCTCTACATGATGGCGGATCGAACCGACTCCAGACGGAGCAGCCCCCGCTATGTTCCGTTCAGAAAGACGGGGGGAAATTGCGCTGAAAAACGAGGAAAAAGTTGGGGGAGGCCGCTACATAAGCCACCTTAAATCAACCCGATCGACTCTGCAAAGACACGCACTTACGGCCCCTCAAAAAAAAAACGCCCGAAAATGGGATTAGGAGAGATCCGTATCTTTATGTCACTATAAAATTGTGAAGATGGGTTAAGAACATCTCGACAGAACAGAATATTAACTCAGACCGCTTCACAACAAAATCGGGATCTCCCCTGCTCCAGTACTTCGTCGACCGTTCAGGTTTCACCTTGGGGTACTTTGTTTTTTGCGGCACCCCCCTATGCTATGAGAATCATCCTGGGATGTGATGCGAAATATGGACATCTAAACCGCCATAGTTCCGGGCGTTGCACATATTCAGATGAATTCGGCATTTAGGCGCCTTTCGTGACACGACCGTATTTTTTTCGTATCGTCTCCCTCATGCTTCACTAAATCCCGCTTCACACACAAAGCCGCTTCTCTGGAGTTGGATCCATCACCGACATTCCCATCATTCGAAGTATTTCAGGTTGTTTTCAACCTGCCAGGTGGAGCTAAGCGGAGTCGAACCGCTGACCTCCTGAGTGCGATTCAGGCGCTCTACCAACTGAGCTATAGCCCCCGGTGCAGAAACATGTAAACGAACTCCACCGCCCTAAGGTCCGATCACATCGCTGAAAACGGGAATCCATCCATTCGGCGGATAAAGGTCAGGATCTGCGCTGCACTTCATTGCGGGCTGAAATGATCTTTTCAGTTTCCTGACCGCCGAGATCCGATGGACCTCCGGGACCGCAAACAATTTGCATTGAAAATCATTGAACTGCTTTCATTTTACTGACAACCCCCATGACCATGAGCATATCCCTTCCTGCCAAGACGAAAGACCACTTCGGGACCCGAACATCTCTTAACACGCCGGACGGGCCCGCATGGATGTATCGACTGGATTCGCTGGATGTGGCGGGGTATGCGCTTGACCGCCTCCCCTACTCCATCCGGGTCATGCTCGAAGCAGTTCTGCGCGGCTGTGACGGATTTACCGTCACCCCCGAGAATGTTGAGCAACTGGCGCAATACAATCCCAAAGCTCCACTTCGCGCCGAGGTGCCATTCTCTCCGGCCCGGGTTCTTTTGCAGGATTTTACCGGTGTGCCCGCCGTAGTTGACCTTGCGGCAATGCGCAGTGCAATGGCACGTGCCGGCGGCAACCCCTCTGCAATTAACCCGCGTGTGCCTGTACACCTGATTATCGACCACAGTGTTCAGGTGGACTACTTTGGAATCCCTGAAGCACTCCAGTTGAACTCGGATCACGAATTCCGTCGGAATCGGGAGAGATATGAATTTCTACGCTGGGGACAGCAGGCTTTTGATAATTTTTACGTTGTCCCCCCAGCCAGCGGTATCTGCCATCAGGTAAATCTGGAGTATGTCGCCCGCTGCGTCTGGACAGCAACTGAAGGTCAGGATCTGGTAGCCTTTCCAGACTCCCTGGTCGGCACCGATTCGCATACAACCATGATTAACGGGTTAGGTGTCGTGGGATGGGGGGTCGGTGGAATTGAAGCTGAGGCGGTGATGCTTGGTCAGCCGATCTATATGCTGATGCCGGAAGTCGTGGGGTTCCGCCTCACCGGCTCCCTCCCCGAAGGGGCCACTGCAACCGATATGGTTCTTACCGTCACACAAATGCTCCGCAACTACGGCGTGGTCGGCCGGTTTGTTGAATTTTTCGGGCCCGGCATTCAGGCGCTTTCCGTACCGGACCGTGCAACGATCAGCAATATGTCCCCGGAGTACGGAGCGACCATGGGATTTTTTCCCATTGATGCGATAACCTTAGGGTTTCTAAAGCGCACAGGCCGCCCGAAGAATCTGATTCAACTGGTGGAGAGCTACACCAAAGAACAGGGACTGTTTTTGACCCCTGATGCCCCCGAACCGGAATATCTGGATACCCTGACATTAGATCTGGGCAATGTCGTTCCGAGCGTTGCCGGGCCGAAGCGTCCGCAGGACCGTATCCCTGTCCCTGACCTCGGCAAATCTTTCCGCACCTCCTTCACCGCCCCTGCCGGCCCTCAGGGATTTGGACGACAGGAAGCGGATCTTGAGCGCAGTGTGAAATCTGCTGATCTGCCCAATCCGATTCGCCATGGCGATGTGGCCATTGCCGCCATCACCAGTTGCACGAACACCAGTAATCCAAGTGTCATGATTGGCGCGGGACTGGTCGCAAAAAAAGCAGTTGAACGTGGACTCAAGGTCGCACCGTATGTAAAAACCAGTCTAGCCCCCGGATCCCGTGTCGTAACCGAATACCTCCAGAATGCCAGCCTGATGCCCTATCTGGCACAGCTGGGCTTTGACCTGGTTGGCTACGGATGTACGACCTGTATCGGAAATTCCGGCCCCCTGCCGCAAGAAGTCAGCAGTTCCATCCAGAAAGGAGATCTGGTGGTATCGGGAGTTCTGAGTGGAAACCGCAATTTTGAAGGGCGGATCCATGCACTGGTTCAGGCCAATTACCTTGCCTCCCCGCCACTGGTCGTTGCCTATGCATTAGCCGGAACCGTAGATATTGATCTTACCCGTGAACCCGTCGGAAAAGATCTTGCAGGCCAAGAGGTCTATCTGCGTGATATCTGGCCGACTGCCGAGGAAATCACGGATACGATTGAGGCCTCAATCACGCCGGAACTGTTTCTGAATGAATATGGCGGCATTGAAACCTCCAATGAAACCTGGAATGCCATTGAAATCCCAAGTGGCTCGCTATATGAATGGAACGCAGATTCGACGTATGTGCAGGAGCCTCCCTTCTTTGTCGGCCTGACCCGTGAGGCCGCCGCCGTGTCTCCAATCAAGGGGGCGCGTGTACTGGCCAAATTAGGCGATTCAACAACGACGGATCATATCTCACCGGCCGGAGCAATCCCGCGAGAATCTCCAGCGGGGTTCTATCTGAGCAGTCATCAGGTCCTCCCCAGAGATTTCAACTCATTTGGATCCCGGCGGGGCAATCACGAAGTGATGATGCGGGGCACGTTTGCCAATATCCGCATCAAAAACAAACTTGTACCCGGCACCGAAGGAGGCATTACACGGTGCTTCGTCAATGATGGCGAAGTCATGCCGATCTACGATGCAGCAATGCAATATCAGGAAGCCGGAGTTCCGCTCATCGTTCTGGGGGGGAAAGATTATGGCATGGGATCCAGCCGGGACTGGGCGGCAAAGGGAACCATTCTTTTAGGGGTCAGAGCCGTGATCGTGGAAAGTTTTGAGCGGATTCATCGCTCAAACCTGATCGGCATGGGCGTATTGCCGCTGGAGTTTCTGGAGGGCGAAAATGCCGATACGCTCGATCTGGACGGGAATGAGTCCTACAGTCTTGTGCCCCCTGAGGAAGCCGGCACGCTTGTGGATGTGGTTGCGGTGCGTGCAGACGGGAAAGAGATTTGCTTCAAGACACAGTCTAGGCTGGATACCCCTGTTGAGGTGGAGTATTACCGCAATGGCGGAATCCTGCACTATGTGCTGCGTGAATTTCTGGCGGAGGAGTGACCTCCACCGCCTGGCGTTTCAATACGCAGTCGATCTCCGGCGTGTAATCTCCGTGTAAACTGACCGGGCAGCACCGTTCGGTGCCCGTCCGCAGAGATCAGGATATTTTGGCCCCTTCGGCCCGGAGCACCGCCCTGAAGTCCCCAGGGGGCGTGGCGGCGGCGTTCACTGAGCATCGTCACTGTGGCATCCGCCAAAAGTTCATATTCACGGACCAGCCCTTCGCCGCCGCAAAATCTCCCCTTACCGCCGCTGCCACGGATGCGTGCATACTCTCTGATCCGAAACGGGAACTGCATTTCCAGCGCCTCAACCGGCGTGTTCAGGGTATTGCTCATGTGCACATGCACACCGCTGAGTCCATCCGCATCCGGCGATGCCCCCATCCCTCCACCAAGCGTTTCATAGTAGGCATACGGGGTCCCGTCTGTGCGCTTTCCCCCAATCGTCACATTATTCATGGTTCCCTGACTCGCAGCGGGAATATCATGCGGCAATGCCTGCGCCAACGCCCCGAGAACCACATCCGTAATACGCTGCGAGGTCTCTACATTTCCCCCTGCAACAGGTGCAGGCCTGGATGCATGGACGAGTGTATCTCCGGGGGCCGTGACATGGATCGGCAGAAAACAGCCCGCATTCACAGGCACATCCTCCTTTAGAAGGCACAGCACTACGTAATAGCATGCTGATTCAGTGACGGCCAGAACGGTATTTAGCGGTGCATCGAGGGTTCGATCTGTACCTTTAAAATCAAAGGTTACTTCACCGCCATGAATTTGAACTGCCACCTTGATGGACGCGTCCAGGCCGTCTGCTAACTCCAGTTTGTCCTCAAACTCATAAATTCCATCCGGCCAGGTCTCTATTGCCGCCCGCACCAATTGCTCACTGTAGTGCTGCAGGTACGAACTATACCTGCAGACTTCGGCTTTCCCGTGCTGTTCAAAAAGAGACTTAAGCCGCTGTTCCCCGACTGTGTGTGCGGCCCGCTGAGCGTCTAAATCTCCCTGTCTCTCTGCCGGGGTGCGAACATTGGCAAGGATCATTCGAAGCACGCTCTGATTGACCTTTCCCGCCTCATAGAGTTTGATTGGCGGAATGATGACCCCTTCCTGAAATAATTCCGTAGACAAGGGGAGAGAGCCCGGGCTCATTCCGCCCACATCCGCATGATGCGCCCGACTGGCCACGAAAAAAACGGGTTCGTTCCCCGCAAAGACAGGTGATATCATCGTAATATCCGGCAAATGATTTCCCCCGTCAAACGGATCATTCAGAATGACGACATCTCCCCGTCTCCATTGAGGGAAGGTCCTGAGGGCAACCTCGCAGCTTGCAGGCATCGCCCCAAGGTGCACCGGGATATGGGCTGCCTGCGCAATCATATTTCCTTCTGCGTCAAAAACAGCGCAGGAATAATCCAGACGTTCCTTGATGTTGGGGGAATAGCCTGTTCGCTGAAGTGTCACCCCCATCTCATCGGCAATGCCGACAAACCGGTGGCGATAGATTTCTGTAAGGACAGGATCAATCGTCATGGTCAAGCCACTCAAGGTGAAGATTTTGCCACAGATCTACCATCCCCCTCCAACCGGACGAGACGACTAATGTGGAATCATATTGCACGACCAGAGCCGGCCCGTCAAATACGCATCCTGTATGCAGCCGGTCACGGCTGATCAGCGGAATCGAGAGCGGTGCGTCTGCTGTGAAGTATACAGATGTACGCGGGGCATCTGCCAGATTGAAGGGAGTATTCCCGGCACCTGTATCGGGATTCGGGATCTCCGGTGATTGCACCACACTGGCACGCAGTCGTACCGCGACGGATTCAACGGGCAATTCGGCTTTTGAATACCCGTACCGCACCTGATGCGCAGTATGAAACGCCTTCCCGGCTGCATCAACATTCTCTGAGGTTACGGGCAGACTCAGAGGAACGGTAAGTTCATAACTTTGCCCGGTATATCGTAAATCAAGGCTGCAATCCAGCTGCGCCGCATCGGAATCCAGACGGGAAAGGACGGTCGCTTCTAATCGGTTGATGACCGAAACCAGTCGCTTCGGAGCGGCAGCAATTTCCGCCAGCGGCACCAGAAATGCCTGTGAAGCATCACTGGTAATGTCGGCCATCAGGAGTCCAAATGCACTGAGCACCCCGGGATGGCGCGGTACCAGAATCTTCCGGACTCCCAGGGAGCGGGCAATTGCGCATGCATGCAGCGGCCCTGCTCCCCCGAACGGGACCAGTACATGGGATCGCGGGTCATACCCGCACTCCACCGAGACGCGCCGCAGCGCCCGTTCCATGGTTGCATTTGCGACATGCAGAATTCCCAGTGCGGTTGCTTCTATGGAGAGAGCAAGGGACTGTCCCAGTTTCGCAATCGCCCTGCGTGCGAGTTCGGTGTCCAGTACATGCGGGGATTGTCCGCCAAGGAAGCGGGATGGAAGGAGCCGTCCGAGCACAAGGTTTGCATCGGTAACGGTGGGCGCCTCGCCTCCCTGTCCATAGCAGACCGGCCCCGGCACGGCCCCGGCACTTTGCGGTCCTACGCGCAGCACCCCGCCTGCATCTACCCGGGCCAGACTTCCCCCGCCTGCCCCTACGGTATGAATTTGGGTGGCAGGGAGCCGGAGCGGGATTTCACAGACGGAATTTTCGGTGGTTTGGGGAATCCTGCCTGGGCACAGTGCAACATCCGTACTGGTGCCGCCCATATCCAGTGTCATGATTTGCGGCTGTGGGGTCTTCAATGCGTGTTTCGCCAGAGTAAATGCACCGACAACGCCCCCTGCAGGCCCGCTCAGGACCAGCCTGGCCGGCTGCAGTGTGGCCTGCCGGGCATCCAGTGTTCCCCCGCTGGACTGCATCACCTTCAGCGACCTGCCTTCAAGCACCCGTCCCAGGCGGGTTAAGTAGCGCAGTACCAGAGGGCGCACATACGCATTCACTACGGTGGTGGATGTTCGCTCGTATTCCCGGTATTCGGGCAAAAGATCAACACTCAGCGAGAACGGTACATCCGGCAATTCTTTTTCCAGCGCGGCGGCAATCAAGCGCTCGTGTACATCATTCAGGAAAGAAAAAAGCAGTACCACCGCAATACTTTCTATGCGTTCCTTTTTCAAATCCTGCATCAATTCACGAAGTGCAGGAACCTCCAGTTCGGTGAGGACTTTGCCGTCACTGCCGATCCGCTCCCCTGCTTCAAAGCATAAGGATTCAGGAATCAACGGGGGTGCGGCCGATTGCGAAAATTCATACAGTTGCGGACGATTCTGCCGACCGATTGCCAGCATATCTTTGAATCCGCGGGTTGTAATGAGTGCCGTTCGAGCTCCGCGCTGCTCCAGGAGCGCATTCGTGGCAATCGTTGTACCGTGCATAACCGGTACACTGGAGTCGATTTCAAGTACATCCAGGCCCTGCAAAATTGCCTGGCTTTGATCCTCGGGGGTAGTGGGCGCCTTGTAGACCCTAAGCCCGTCGGCATCCAGCACTGCAAAATCTGTGAAGGTCCCGCCTACATCAATACCAATACGCCGGCGATTTCTATGCATCATCCAGATTTGCTACAGCGCAGGTATAATATGAAATACGGGCAAAACGCCTGATCTCCCGAAGACTTCCAGGCGGAAGTTCTGATTGCGTGACCTGCGCCTCATACCCGGCGGTACCTGCACCTGGAAAACACATTTTCATCCCTTAATGTGGACATGTTACAGGGGTTTGCACGGTAGTCACGATTCAGATATATGTCAGGAAATCAAGTGTGCTGCACATCACAAACGGCCAGACAAAAAACCACCCACAGAGCTCGGAAACAGAGTTTTACACACAGACAGTACCCAGACCGCAGACCTCAGTAGACAAAAATTTCAACTTAAAGTATAATTCCCATTGCGAAATGCAGCCTACCGTGTTCTCCAACTTATCTGTTGAACATTCAGTCAACTGTTTAAGTTTGAGAATTAAGCACGTTAACCCACTGCCACCCGCCTATTCAAGCGCTCTTGCTCAATCTCCATCTGTTTACGTTTGATTGCACCACTCTTTCGGTCTCGTCTGTTTGGCGGAACTGGAATCCCGAAGTATTCTGAGGCCTCCGAAAGCGTAAGATTAAGAAGATCCGGCTGGTTGAACGCAAGCTTTGCGGAAGGGTATGTACCTTGGAATTCCAGCGATTCTCTGATCTGATGAGCGACTGCCCGTGCAAGCGGTGGAGGAACCGCGTTCCCAACCTGTCTTGCACCATGCCACTTTGTAACATGAAACCTGAACCAGTCGGGAAATCCATGAAGGCGGGCCATTTCCCGCACCGTGACACATCTGGGATATTTGTAATGGATCGGGCGTGGACTCGTAAACGCTCCTCTGGATGCATCTGTACCGGCTCGCAGGGTATTGGATGCGCCATGATTCGATAACTTGAAAAACCTGCTGATCGGTTCAACGGAGCCTCTTTCTGTTTCAGCAAAACGACGGCGGGAAATATCGGTATGCACCGTTCGTGCACTTGATGTCAGTTCATCAGGTGACCAGTCACGAACATATCCAAAATGCCATGCATCGTCGGTCAGACATCTCATTTCGGCAGCATATGGGGATGGGCTGCCGTATCTGTTTGTCTTCACAGTATCGGAGTAAAGCAGCGTTTTGTAGTCTTCTGCGTTGGGAAGATCTGCGAGAGCATCTTCACAGGTCGGCCCGACGGGGAGGTTTTTATCCGCAATTTTCTTCCCGGCAACATTTGTTTCTGAATCAGGATAGTCTGGAAGAATTTCCCCTTTCCGTGCTCCCATCAGAATCAGGCGCTCACGATTTTGCGGCGTTCCATAGTGACCCGCATTGAGCACCTGCCAGGGTTGTTGAACTTCATATCCTGCTTCATCAAACGCTTTGATCAGTTCGACAAGAAATTTTTTATGTTTTCCGAGAGTCAATCCCTTAACATTCTCGAACACGAAAGTACGAGGTAATATGAAAAGATGGGCGCATTTTCGTATCGTCTGTCACAGTATTCATTTAACCTCAATTCACATGTACAAAAAGGTTTATTTCGGGCTGGATGCCCACAATCGTAATTGCGTTCTCGCAATAATGGATCAGGATGGAGTCCTGGTCTCTAATGAGGGGTTCAGAACCTCGGAGGCTCGGCTGATTCACGCCGTGTCTTCAATCCGGGCTGACCACAAACTCTTAGCCGTGGAAGAATCTTCCCTGGCGGGTTGGATCGCGACGACGCTGCGCCCCTATGTGACGGAGTTAATCGTTTGCGATCCCCGGCAAAATGCGCTGATCAGCCGTAGCGGGCACAAGGATGACTTCGCAGATGCGTTTAATCTCTGTCGACTGCTTCGCCTGGACGAATTGTCTCCGGTCTATCACGCCGATGAGTCCCACCGTATAGATTTTAAGATTGCGGTGCAGCAGTATTTATCGTTTCGGGAGGAGCATGCCAAGCTGAAACGGCAGATCAAGGCGAAATTCCAGCAGGCTGGAATTGTTCGTACGGCGGGCATCAAAATTTATAACAAGATGCATCGGGATTATTATCTCAATCAGTTATCAACGGATACGCGGCGAGAAATCGTTCTGAACCTGTATGAATGCCTGGATGCAACGGGCAAAATGCGAAAAAAGGCCCGTGAATCTATGATCAAACTGGGAAAACGCTATCCGGAGATCCAGCAATTCATGCGCGTGCCCGGTGTTGGAATTGTTGGGGCTCATGTATTCAGTGCATTTATTCAGACCCCGCACCGGTTTGCGACCAAACAGCGACTGTGGAAATACTGCAGGCTTGGCATTCGTGAACAGAGCAGTGCCGGGAAGCCATTGGCGTATAAACGACTGGATTCTTCTGGATCAGGAATCCTGAAGTCCATCAGTTATCAGTGCTGTCTGTCTGCGCTGCGCACCAAGGATCCGAACGAAGTTTCATTATTCTACGAAGCTTCCTTCCAACGCACGGGGAACAAAACCCACGCGCGGCTCAATACACAGCGCAAGGTACTGGCGGTTCTTTGGACCATCTGGAAAAACAATGTAGATTATAACCCCAAACTTTTTTATTCACCACCTAAATCCGCGGTGACCGCGCAGTCTGTGACGAATTCATAGTGCTTTGCAACGGATGCTTGCGGATCCGGGTAGCCGGGATATGCTCCAATTGGGATTTTAACTCCAATCTATGGAAGTTCTGTACGAGGTTAGCAGCCCGGCCTTTTTGCCCCATAAGACATTAGAGCCCAAATTGGGACTCTCCCAAACGAGTCTGGCAATCGTATGAATGCTTTTTTTACCCGTCTAAGAAGATTCGCATCAAAGCAGACCTTAAGTTCAGCATAGATATGAATTCCTCCTGGTAACAGGCTACACAAAAATATCATCACGGAGGATGCGCCCTGTAAAATTTCGTTCATTTTGCAGTAGAAGGGGAGGTGCGTACGAAACTTATCTTTTCAAACGAGCATCCAATTCTTTGACGATACGGACAAAGTCCAGAACCAGTTTATTCCGGGGATCCTCCAAAATTCGCTGCCCGATCAGCGAAAATCCCTGACACGGTGCGCCGCCGAAAACGCAGTCAACTGGAGCATCCCCCATACCCGCTGCCATTCTGATCTGGAAACCGCTTAAGCCCTCCACCGATAATGGAATCATCACAGTTCCGGGAAAATTAAATTTGTGCACCGCGCAGTGAACAGGATCAATTTCTACCGCCGCCACAACATCAAATCCTGCCTGCTCAAACCCTAAACCCATTCCGCCTGCACCTGCGAATAGATCCACGGCAACAGGACGGTTTGATTGTGATTTTCGGATTACCATAGAATCCTGTCAACCCATCTTCACAATTTGACCTGAGAATTAACTGATTTCAGGTCAGAATTCCCCCCGTATTTTCATTTTTCGGGTTCGATGTTCGGCCCTGCGGCCCTCCGTTTGCCTTTTTTAAAATACGTTTTTTGACAAAATGCTCAATGTAGTGATATTTTTGGTGATATTGAAACCTCCCCGAAATCCCTACGTAACACCATCCATTCACTATTTCTAC
>JAJECV010000022.1 GCA_022821875.1 Rhodothermales bacterium | reverse complement strand
GCTTGTCGTGACCAGTTTATTTACTGAACATGCCCCATGGCAAGTAATGGTTCAGCGTACAGTTGGTGTACAAGAAGATTTAACCCACCCCTCAATCATTGATCATGCCACCGTGTCCATTGAGGGGAGCAATGGATCCCTCATAGAACTGGTTCATAGAGGAGGTGGCTTCTATTACGGGGATGCCTCCCTGCCCCAATCAGGGATCATGTATACAATCAGGGTGGAAGCTGAGGGATACAGGAGTGTGGAAGCGATGGATCAGATTCCCAGCCGCCTGAAGCCACCGGATGTGCGGTATCTTCAATCCAATGAACGCTCCACAGTTACGCTATATGATGTGTCTGGAGTCGAAAACTACTATGCAATCTCTGTGCTCTCCCCCAACATCTACTGGCAAACATTTAACGTGCTCAACCCGGAACTCGAAGATCAGATGAAGCGATTTTCCGTTGAAGATCCTTTTTCACCCTACGTGAATCGTCCAGACGTTGAGGTGGCTCTGATACATGATCGCCCTTTTGATGGAAAACAATTTGACCTTTCGCTTTTAAATAATGGATTTGATCAGGACGATCTGAGCACCTATATCAATTCAATCAGCAAAGCATACTATGACTACTATCTTTCCAAGATTGTCCAGAAAAATGCCGAGCATTTATCTCTTGTCGAACCGGCACCGCTGAAGTCAAATATTCGCGGGGGTAGAGGAGTATTTGCCGGATACAGTCTCTCTGTTGATGGGCGACTCACTCCCGAAAACATTAAAAATCAGATCATCGGCACGTATGATCTAAGTGGCACTCAGACGTTTCCCTACGATTCCACTCTTGTTTCGGATGAAATCAACTTTACGCTTCATTCAGATCAGTCCGTGACAGGATTTATAAAGTATGATTCGGAGGGTGGTTCAATGGTAACCTCTCTGGAAGGAGGGTATACCATAACTGATCATGGATCCGCTGAATATCTGGTTCATCTTCACCATGACACAAACACCTTCTTCAGAAATGCAAAACTGAGACTAAGAATATATTCCCTGTCTGAACTCGGCAATCCACGCATCGAATTAATGATGAAGCAAGTGGCCAATGATCGGAAGGGGAATCGCATTGAAATTCATCGTACATTCCTGAAACGAGATTTTGTCGAAGAGAAGACACCTTGAATTTTATAAAGATCGCATTGAATTTCATCGCACATCCCTGAAACGAGAGAGTCCCTGATTCAAGATCCAAGATTAACTGAGTTCGCCCGAACTTCACCGATAGCCAGGCTGAAACGCCATCGCCAGAAGGATGCCGGTTGCAACCGACACATTCAGCGATTCAACCTCCCCGCACATTGGAATGGAGACCAGACGATCACAAATACGTTCCGTATCGGGGAATAACCCCCGCCCCTCACTGCCAATCACCAGCGCAACCGGGCAGTTCCAGTTCGTCTCCCAGATCGAATCGGCGCCATGCGCCGCTGTGCCGTACACAAAATAGCCCCGCTCCTTGAGTTCAGGAATGACATCCGCAAGCCGGCCAACGCGAGCAATCGGCATCCGCACCGCAGTTCCGCTACTAGCCTTCACCATCGCCGCATTGACAGGAGCCATGTGATGAGAGCATACAATAACCCCCCGAATCCCAAAGGCAGCAGCGGAGCGGACAATGGCTCCAAAATTCCTAGGATCCTGAATCCCGTCCAATAATAATAGCCGTGGGTGTCGTGCCCGCACAGTATCAAGGTCCGCGGCAACCGCCTTTAACATCACCGAATAATCGGCGTACGCAAATGCGGACTGCAGTGCGACCACGCCCTGATGCGTCATTCCACCCGCCAAACGCCGGAATCCGCCCCCGGGTAAAACTTGAACCGGAATCCCCGCTCTGGATGCAAGCCGGCGAATCTGCCCCAATCCGCGGGCATCCTGCTGAAGACATACCTTCTCCAGCGATTCGGGAGTGCGTTCCAATGCTTCGCGAACCGCATTGCGCCCGGCAATGATCAGTGGAGGATCAGTGGTCATGGGACTGCATAAAACCCACCAGACAATTCACCAGCGACTCCGCAAAACCTGCCTGCTCAGGACGCATCAGAACACTTCTCAGAATCCGAACATGCTCCTGATCCACCTCCACCTCAGGAATACGGATCCGTAAGTCTGTTGAGCGTACCCGGAGGATACTTAGAAAAATCGGATTTGTCGAAGAAGCCATTGAATGTTCAAACAGTGCCTGCGAAGCCCGGTCAATCTCACTGGCAGAGTGAGATTTTGCCTCGGGATAGTAACACACGATATCCAGATCCGGCTTTCCCCAGCTTTGAAGTGGTGTATCCTCTAATGCAGCATTCCATCGGTGAGCCGCCTCCAGACATGCAGAAAGTACAGGCCCCAGCCCCTCATCCGCTGCCAGCGGCAATAGTTGCAGGGTGAGCCACAAGGCGCCTGCGGCGGCACCGGCACGTGAACACTCCAGACTGATCTCGCCAAGATGCAGATCCTCACTCGTAAAATATGTGTACGGAGAATCATGCAGATAATGCCTGGCCATTTCCGGGTTACGATACAAAATACAGCCGCATCCGTACGGCTGAAGTCCGTGTTTATGGGGATCAAGAACCACCGAGTCCGCATCTTTGATTGCATTCAGGTTTCTGGAAACCATGGGATCTAAGATCTCGTGATTGCACAATAACCTAAAGAACCCGCCATAGGCCGCATCCACATGCACACGAACTCCGTATTGCCGACACAGAGGAATCGCGTCCGCAATCGGATCTACCATTCCCAGGCCGGTGGTTCCCGCCGTCAGGACGACCGTTCCAATCTCCTTGGACCGCAGTACATCTTCAAGTGCATTCAAATCCATCCGGCCGTGTGGATCAGCGGGAATCGTCTCTACAGGCACACCCAGCACATACCCCATCCGGGCATGCGTATAATGCGCTTCCCGGCTAACCGCAATCCTCTTGTCCGGATGTTGCTCCCGACTTACAAAGAGCCCCTCCAGATTGGCAATCGTTCCACTGCTGGTCAAATGCCCCAGTGCAGGTTCTGGAAACTCAAACATACGGACCAATTCAGTCACAACCTCTTTCTCCATTGCCGCCGTTGGCGGCCCCCCATCCAGTGCGTGGTTGTTCGGATTGATACGCATGGCCGTCAGATACCCCAGAATTGCGACCGGATGCGGCGGCTTGAGCATCTGTCCCGCATAGCGGGGATGAAAGAACGGATAATTTTCTGTGAGCCGGTTTACGTAAGCTTCGTACGAAGCACTCAATGCTTCATGATCTACATAGAGCGAAGGATGCAGCTCATAAGGACCCCAGCGTGACTCCCATATACTCACGCAGCGGTCTGCTTCTTTGAGCCAGCCTCCAAGCGACTGCGCTGCAACGGTCAGGGCCATGCTATTTCTTCCGGGTGGTAAACGCCAAACCGGCGATCCCCACAAGAATCATGATCACCGAAATTACTTCCGCCTGTGTGACCTCCATCCCAAGAACATCAAATACATTGTTCACTCGAATCTGCTCAATCAGAAGGCGCTCAACCCCGAAAAAGAGTATACTCAGCGAGGCCAGCCAACCCGCCTTGAATGGATGATTGCGCAGACTCCACAGCACCCCAAACAATATCGCTGCCATCACAAATTCATAGATGGAGGTAGGATAAACCCCCGATTCGGGCAGGGTTTCTCCAAGGATATTATTTGGATAGGTCTCCCCCCAGAGCCAGTCAGGTACAAAGCCGGGCTGCAAGTCCGGGTTTGCAGGAATTCCCCAGTCTCCATCCCCCGCAAGATGGCATCCCATCCGTCCAATCCCGTAGGCCAGCATAACGGTCGGCAATATGGCATCAACAAAGAGGGGTAAGCGAACACCATGCTTACGGATATACCAGATAATACCGACCGCGGCAAAGATCAGTCCACCATAAAAGGTGAGTCCGCCCTGCGAAAAAATCATTCCCTGTGGATCCACCACAAAGTCGCCCCAGTTTTCCAGAATATGAAAGATCTTTGCCCCGATGATCCCTCCGATGACTGCAATCACAGTGATGGATCCCACCAGAGCTGCCGGGCTTGTGCGGACCATTTTCTTCTTTCGTTGCCCCTTCTTTGCGGGAATCTGGACGGCTTCCAACTCTCCCTTCTGATATAACCGATCTAATTCACGCCGCACCAGCCAGGCAGCCGTCAGAAACCCGATGGCCATCATTGCACCGAATGAATAGATGGTAATGGAATCCGTGCCCAAAAATTCAACAGGGAGCGGGATTTCAAGCAGACGTGGATACATAGTTATTTGAGTTTTTCGGTAAGGTTTTGCGTTAGCCCCATAAAGGGAACGGCAATCTGTTCTCCGGTAACCATGTCTTTTACGATTGCTTGTTCCGTTTCCAGCTCCTTCTCCCCCAGAATGACGACCCAACGTGAACCGGCACGATTTGCAAGGCGCATTTGCGCCTTCATGGAACGGCCCGTCAACTCCAGTCCCGCCCGAAGACCTGCCCTCCGAAGAGATTGTACGAATATGAATGCTTTTTCCCCCGCCGCATCGCCCAGTGCAATCATCCATACATCAAATGGATCTGACTCCGGCAGGGGCAGCCCGGATCCTTCCATCGCAAGAATGAGGCGCTCCATCCCCGCGGCAAAGCCGACTGCGGGAACCGGTTTCTTTGCCCCGATGGCGGGGGCTAGGAGGTCATAGCGCCCTCCACCCGCAAGTGCACTCTGTGCTCCAATCCCGTCATGCTCAAGTTCAAAGGCGGTCCGGGTATAGTAGTCCAGACCTCGAACGAGCATCGGATCCTCTAGGTACGGGATCGCTATTGATGCAAGGACTCGTTTCAAAGCCTCATAATTTCGCCGGCTCTCTTCATCAAGATAGGCATACAGGCGGGGAGCTTCTTTAAGAATTTTGCGCTCAGCCTCCACTTTTGTGTCCAGAATCCGAAGTGGATTCCGAGACAGACGGTCTTGACTAACCCCGGTCAGCGTCTCCCGATGCGGCTCAAGGTATCTGACTAATGCCTCCCGATATTGAGGCCGCGTCTCTGCACTTCCAAGGGTGTTGATTCGAAGCCTGGTCTCTAAAAGTCCGAGTGCACGATAAACCTCCATCATCACGGCAATAATCTCTGCATCCGCCCTTGGATCTTCCGTCCCAATGATTTCTGCTCCGAATTGATGGAACTGTCGGTAACGCCCCTTCTGGGGGCGCTCGGCGCGAAAACATGCACCGAGATAGTACAATCGCTGCACCCCCGGCTGCTGCTCCAGATGATGCTGCAAATAGGACCGCATGATCGGCGCGGTCAACTCTGGACGCAGCACATAATTCGTATTCCCCCGCTCAAACGTATACATCTCCTTGGAGACGATATCGGTGAGCTGACCGATCCCTCGTGCAATGAGTCCGGTATGCTCCAGAATGGGCGTTCGGATTTCTGAAAACCCATGCCGGCGCATGATCTCGTGAATCCCACGCTCGATGTGGTGCCATACCTCTGTGCGAACCAGTGCCTTCGGAGCACCAGGCAGCAGGTCACTGGTTCCCTCTATCGTCTGAAACGTGCTTTTCACAGGACCATGGGTTATCTACGTTCAAAATAAGACGAATCCTTCCGCAGCTGCTCTATTACCCAGACCATATCCTCTGGCAGATCCGCCATAAATTCCATCCTAACACCGGAATCAGGATGTACAAACCCAAGGGAACGGGCATGTAATGCCTGACGGCCGAGTACTTCAAAGATATTTGCATAAAACGCCCTGCGGTTTCTTGTAGCGGGGCCATACCTAATCGCTGCGCCTCCATACACTGCATCTCCGATCAGTGGATGTCCCATATGACTCAAATGCACTCTGATTTGGTGAGTTCGGCCCGTCTCCAGCTTGAATTGCAGCAGAGTTGCCGACCCCAGAATCTCATGCGTTTCATAATGGGTGATTGCAGTGCGCCCATCCGGGCGTATCGTCATTGAAGTCCGGTTACGAGCCGACCTGCCAATGGGAGCATCAATGATGCCGGACCGGGGATCCGGCACCCCCCAGGCAACTCCAATATAATATCTGTCCACAGATCGTATTTCAAATTGGGACTGTAACGCACGGTGCGCGGCATCGTTTTTGGCAACAACCAGAAGCCCTGTCGTATCCATATCCAGCCGATGTACAATTCCCGGTCGAAAGGGCTCCTTCGGCGCATGTGGAAGATCTCCGCCCACATGATGCAGTAACGCATTTACCAGGGTTCCTGTCGGCCTCCCCGCTCCAGGATGAACCGGCATTCGCGCAGACTTATTGATCACCACAAGACTCGCATCTTCATAAACAATCTCCAGCGGTAATGCCTGGGGAAGGAGGGTTAACGGCTCCGCAGCAGGCGATATCCATTGAATGGTGCGGCCGGGCAGGATGGGATAGGACGGGCGCAACACCGTTTTTTTGTCTACGGTCACCTGACCTGCACGAATGAGTTTCTGTGCCTGATTCCGAGAGCCGACATCGGGCATGCGTGCCAGCGTTACGTCCAGACGCTGCTCAGTCTCGGCAATCAAAACATTTGATTTCTTCATCCTTCACCTCAAACCTGCTCCTGCTGAACACATTCCCATAACTCTCGCTTCAGAATATCCAATCCAAAATTGGCCGCCGCACTAATCAAAAACACATCTTCTTCTGAACCAAACCGGCGGCGAACCTGATCAAGATAATCTGCGTGCCTGTCCCTGGGGAGCAAATCTGCTTTCGATAATGCAATCAACCGGCGCTTCTTCGAGAGCTTCGGGTCATAGTTGTATAATTCCTGAAGGAGACGCTCAAACTCCATAACCATATCATCGGAACTCACCGGGATCAAAAATAACAGGACTGCATTGCGCTCAATATGTTTCAGGAAACGCAGCCCTAATCCCTTCCCTTCACTTGCCCCCTCAATAATGCCGGGAATATCCGCAATCACAAACGACTCATACTCATCTACGCGGACTACGCCGGGGCTTGGAGTCAGGGTCGTAAACGGATAATCAGCAATCTTGGGGCGTGCTGCAGAAACGGAGGCGACCAGCGTGCTTTTACCTGCATTCGGGAATCCAACCAGACCGACATCCGCCAGCATCTTCAATTCCAGCAGGATCGTTTTTTCCTCCCCCGGCTCTCCCGGCTGTGCATAACGGGGGACCTGTCGTGTTGCCGATTTGAAAAATGTATTCCCCTTGCCACCCCGACCGCCTCTTGCAAGTATAAGTTGATCGTTATGCTGTATTACTTCCCCCAGAAGATCCCCGCTGTCCGGTATCCGGGCAATTGTGCCGCATGGGACACGCAATACCAGGTCCCGGCCATCTTTCCCCGCACGATTGTTCCCCTGCCCCCCTTCACCACGGGGGGCGCGTTGATGCGGATTATATCGCAGATCCAGAAGGGTGTAAAGGTGTTGATCTGCCTGAAGAATCACGGAACCGCCCTGTCCGCCATTCCCGCCCGCCGGACCTCCTTTGGGAACATATTTTTCGCGCCGGAATGCGACGCTTCCAGCACCTCCATGACCACTCCGCACATAAATTGTAACCTGATCTATAAATCGCATTGAGACACAATTGATGAAAAAAGTGATAATCTATACGGACGGGAGTTGTCAGGGCAACCCTGGGCCAGGCGGCTGGGCTGCCATCCTTCGATACAAAAAAAAGGAACGTGTGCTTTCAGGGGGATCACCGGATACAACGAACAATCGCATGGAACTCAATGCGGCCCTGCAGGCGCTGCAGGCACTGAAAGAGCCTTGTGATGTAAAACTTCATACAGATAGTCAGTATCTTAAGAGAGCGTTTACTGATGGATGGGTAAAAAGATGGCGTTCAAACGGTTGGATGACCGCAACGCGTCAACCGGTCAAAAATCAAGACCTCTGGCAATCCTTGTGGAATGAAACCCAAAAACATCACGTCCAATGGATCAAAGTTAAAGCCCACGCCAACAATAAACTCAATAACCGGGTAGATCAATTAGCCGTAAAAGCGGGGAAGCGTGCCTTGCACGGGTCAGGTACGTGACCGAATTTCAAACTGATTCTCTTTTTTATGTTTTTTGTGCTGTCGGCTTTGCTTCTGGGAACGCTGCCCTCTGCAGTCCTTACCCCCCATTGCCCCGAAGACTGCAGGCTCTCTGCGTCCTATGTCTCGCAGGAAATCCAGATTGACGGTGTGCTCAGCGAAGAGGCATGGATTGAGGCGGCCATTGCTACGGACTTCACACAGTACTCTCCCAATGAGGGAGATCCCGCCACACAGAAAACGGAAGTTCGCGTCCTCTATGGAAAAAGTGAAATTTTTATCAGTGCTGTTCTGAGAGATACCGAACCTGAACAGGTCCTGCGTACACTGGGCCGCCGGGATGAATTCAACCAGGCGGACTGGTTTATCGCCTCCATTGATTCCTATCTGGACCGTAAGACCGCCTACAATTTTGCGGTGAATGCCGCAGGAGTGCAGGCGGATGGGATCTACACTGGAAATAACCAGTTTGGTGGCGGAGGCGGAGGCTTTGACTTTGATACTTCCTGGAATGCGGTCTGGCGAAGTGCCGTGCGCAGCACCAATGAGGGCTGGGTGGTCGAAATGCGGATTCCCTTCACCATGCTTCGCTTCTCGGACACGCCGAATCAACGCTGGGGAATCAATTTTCGGCGTGTGATTCCACGACTTGGAGAGATCAGTGACTGGGTTCTCATTCCACGTGCGGAACGCAGGAGCGGAACGGTTGCCCAATACGGCACACTGGAAGGCATCATTGAGATCCGCCCCCGGCGCAATGTTCAGGTGACACCCTATACGGTCGGCAATGCCACCCTCAATTCCGAAGAGTCCACCTCATCCTACACCGGAGATATTGGAGCGGATCTGAAGATTGGACTCTCGTCCAATATTACGCTTGACGCAACCATCAACCCGGATTTTGGACAGGTAGAGGCAGATCCTGCGGAACTCAACCTGACGGCGTTTGAGACTTTTTTTCCCGAAAAGCGGCCATTCTTCACAGAGGGGGTGTCCATCTTTAATTTTGATGTCGTGCGAGGCGGGGCCCTCCTGTACACACGGCGGATCGGATCCCAGGCACCGGTATTAGGGGCCGCCAAGCTCTCCGGGCGAACCGAAAAAGGATTGGATTTCGGGTTTTTCGGGGCCTCAACCGGTGAAGACTATGACCCCGAGAATCACTACGGTGTGGGACGGGTACGGCAGCGGATTGGCAGTCTTTCAAGTATTGGCGGCATTGCAACCCTCTATGATGATATCCATGGCGGACGAAGTTATACCGGCGGAACGGACTGGGATTTTCGCTTTTTCGATAACCGGTTCAAGATTTCCGGGCAGACCAGTGCAACCCACTACACCGACGATGGCGAATCCGAACAGGGATTTTCCGTCTATGTCCGGGCGGATCGCCAGCGCAGTATATGGAATTATTCCGTGAATGCATCGGTGATCTCCAATGGCTACAACCCGAACGATATTGGCCGCCTCCGGCAGAACGACTATGTCAACTTCGTGAGCGGGGTCAACCATCAGATCAACCGCGGAAATCCATTTGGACCGTTCCGGCGTGCATCGGCCCTGTTATTCATTGGAGGCGGATTTTCCTACGATGAAAAATCACACAACGGCACCGGCACCTTCTTCCGGTCCGACTGGACCTTTAATGATTACAGTGAACTGGAATTGAACGCGCAGACCGACTATCTCTTTGGCGGATACAACGCGTATGAAACCCGCGGGCTGGATGAACGGGCCCGCCCGTTTGAGTTTGAATTTGAGGTGGGCTACCGAACCGATTCCCGCCGGAGATGGAGTCTGGAACCGGCGATTGAAGGCATTATCTATGCGGATGGCGGGCGGATCATGGAACCCGGTCTGGAACTGGAATGGACTGCAACTCCAAAACTCAACCTGTCTCTGGAGATTGCACTCGGGCGTGAAATTAACACAACCGAATGGGCTGCCAATGAGTCGTTTTCTTTTATCGGGGATACGATCCTGATTGCCGGGGAGAGCGACGAAGATCCATCTGAGACGCAGGTCTGGCACCCGGTCCCCGACAACCCGGCACTCAGCCGTGTACTCGCCGCAAGGGAGTCCTGGGATCAAAGCGGCAATCATTACATACCGGTGTACGGCCACCGCAACACACGTTCCGCCGACATCACGCTGCGTACGGGCATCACGCTGTCTCCCAACCTGGCCATTCAGTTCTATGGGCAGCTTTTTGCCGCCAGGGGGCAATACACCAGTTTTGAACTGCTTCAGGACCGGGACACGCTCGTTCCTGTTCCGGCATTCCCGAAGCAGTATGATTTTGCATTCAGCCGATTGCAGACCAACACCGTCGTTCGCTGGGAGTATCGTCCGGGATCCGTGCTGTATCTGGTATGGTCGCAGGCCCGCTCCACGAGTGACGATTCAGATCTGTTTGATGTGGGCGGTATTTCTCCGTTTGATCAATCCACTTCCAACCAGTTTGCCGACACCTTTGATCTCCCCCCGGTGAATGTGCTGCTGCTCAAGTTCAGTTATAAGTTTCTGAACTAGCCGGCTCTGATTTTTTTGGTTTTGGAACTACTTGGGGAATTGCACCGTACCACGGGATACATTCGCAATAACCGTTCATAAATAGAACTATGGCGTCCATTCTACTTCTTTTTGGTGTTTTTATTTTGGGAATTCTGGTGATGAGATCGAAGCAGTCTCTTAATCCCAAACAACAGTTCCAGATTACGATTATATCCGCGGTCCTGCTTCTCTGCCTTCTTATAGGAAATGGTGTCTATCACTGGACAGCAATCCCGATGGCGGGTGCCGGTGCATATGCAGTCTATCGGCAATGCAAAGCTTATGCCGCATATCGGACGGCCGAACATTGTTAAACGAGTGCGGTGGAGATCCTTGCGAAGGTTTTTACTGCCCTTCCGGAAAGTAGCTGGCAGTGGGCTGTAATCTGCATTTTGGTCTGGGGATTTCGGACAAAGGATGCTCACTTATTCTTCATCTGGCGAACCGGTGGAGGCTTGAATTTTGAGGAGATTCTGTGTTCAAGCCAAATGAGACTGCTCCCGGTTCAACAGATTTTTCACCAACCTGCCAACATGAACCGTCTGGACTTATTCGGTAACCTGTATCGGTAAGCCTAAGAAAGGGATGTTTCCCCACACCTTCCCTTCTGGTGGATTCTGGACAAAATCCCGTTCTCCAGTACATACCCATTCGGGGGTTGGTCATGTAAGATGTCACAGGCCGAATGAAAAACTTCGCGCGGGTACTCAACTTTAAAATTGTCTAACGACATTAACGTTTTTCTGTGCAGTCACTAAGGGGATATTAGATGGGGGAACTCGGACCGGGATGGGGGTTATCGGGTGGATCCCGCTCAATAAAGTAATTGTCTATGAACCAGTCAAACATAGACGGGATCGGGATCGCATAGCGCCCATTCCGGTTATCGAGTACCCCATTATCGAGTGCTAGTTTAAAGATTTTCAATGCCTCCTGCTTCTCTACATCCTGCAATAGAGAATCCATAATTGCTTTCCTAGTCTGTGTTTGATCCTTGCGTGCACTCGCAAAGGCTCTGGCAATGGCCGCACGGTGATCCTCGTCAAGCCCGTCCGCACGGGATTTATAAAATTTTATTCGTTTCATCTCCCCCACTTCGAGCACCGCCTGCAGCCCCTGCGGAGCCATCTTTCTCTTATCCGTCCGCACCTGCAGGGCAGCGGCTTGCGCATAGGCAGACACATGCTGCGGCCAGCCATGGGTCTCCTGCATAATCGCATCAATCCAGGGCTTAGGATCCCCCTTCGCCCGCCCATCCTTCTTAAGCCAGTCCTCAATCACCTCCCGTTCCGCTTGCGGTTTTAACGGGCCCAACTCTACATAGCAGTTGTCCTTGAATCTGGATACCCCCATGTCTTTGAAGGCTCGCTTCGTTGCGCTCAACCCGGCGACGGCCAGCATCACGGGCCTCCCCATGCCGCCGTTATGAAGACTGTCAAGAAACACCTTCACGGTCTCGTAACGCACATCCGTGGGTGCCATCCCTGTCCCCAGCGTTTGGGCCTCGTCCAGAAATAGCAGGAGCGGGTCATTTCCCCGTTCGATGATACTCTGAGGGGAATGCCCAGGGAGTTTAAACTTCGCGGCTCCCTGGATTTGAATCCATTTATCAAATCCTGCATTTACGGCGATCTCATCAAGCAGGTGCTTCCAGCCCCCCTCCAATATCCGGCACATGACATCTGTGTCCCAGAGCGCCTTCGTATTTATTTTCAATGTCTCCCACCCCTGCCCTTCCGCCAATTCCGCACATTTATAGAGGAGTGCACTCTTGCCCGCACCGGGGGCCGCCTGGATCAGGAAGGTGGTTCCTTTTTTGGGATCCTGCTCCGCGAACTCCAGACGTTCCTTAAAGTCGGCCAGAATTCCCTTCCGTCCGTGGAAGTACTTGGCTTCGCCCCGGTCTTCTATATTGGGGGATCTGCGACCTGAATCACTCATGATGTATAGTGGTGTCTATCGGTAGGACAGGTAATGATTTTGGGGCCAATTTGTTCCCCTATCACCGCGCCACCTTGTTCGTCTGGCGCAAAACGCCATCCATGTGCATCTGCACGAAATACACGTCGATCACCCAGAGCGCATTCCCTCACCGCCCTGGTGCCCCCCGCGCGGGTACGCCTGATCGGTAACGGTGGCTACTCGGCATCCAAGCACATTAAACATATCCAGCCGGATATTCGCCGATGCAGGCGTGCTGAATGCAAACACCGTCTCGTCCGTAAATGGATTCGGATAGTTTCCGCGGAGCGTGAAGGGATGACCCGGTATCTCTGCGTCCGCATCATCCCTGAGACGAGGCTGGCAAAGCCAATATCTACGTTGGTGTCCTAATTCAGTACACTCCGTACACATACACGCCAATGAGGGTTTTGTCCTGCTCATGTTCGCCACCTGCACCAAAGGCAATTCAAAAACTCGTCTCTCTGACCGGAGATGAGATAGGGGAGGAGCGGGGCGGAGGATTGCACAGCGTAACCGAGAACTTGTGCGTAAGATGCTGCGAGCAGTGACTCAGCAGGGCATGCCTGAAGTCCGGCGGGAAATCGCAATGGATCCCCCCTTTGAACTGGGAGAGCACAGAAGGGGACTTCGGGAGTCCATTTGAAGGTATTCATTTAGGACTAGCGGAGTTGGCGGCCTAACACAGCAAGCTCCGCGGCTTCACGCTTTACGGAGCTGCTATGTGTGGCCAGAATGAATCCCGTCACGACTGGCCCAGGTTTGCTTCGCTAGTAGGGTAAGCAATTTCTCATTAAATCCCCCGTGGCTGCCTTTGGAGCCGATCAAGATTCCCATGTAATTCCCCTGTTTTTGCATTGGCAAAGAATCTTAGATGCTGTTCGTCTAGGCGGGGCTGCCTTCAGGATCGCCGGAAAAAATGTCAGTTTTGCACAAGTTGTCAACGAAACTCCGCCGATTGTCAGAATTGAAATAATCCCGAAAAAAAGCACCGACTCCGCTTGGTTTTCACGAAATCGATGCTTAATACGTTCCGTAATACTCAATCCAGGAACTTAATTCCTGAAATCTTCACGGTTCACCGCCCCCGGCAATATAACCGGCAGGGCTCCCCGTGCTAAGGCATAAAGCCTACCCATTGTATCAGATGGAACTGCAATATACGAACTACCGGTCAAAAAGTTCCATTCAGTGTACCCGCCCTGGATCAATCCCCGTGCGGGGTGTATTGCATTGCCTGCTTGTCTTGACTTGACTGCTTGAAATCCGGTCAGGCCGCCTGAGTCCTCGTCCACCATGACGGAAATTTTTGCTTTCAGGTAGTTCCTTACGGAGAGTAGATAACGATTCTTTTGGACTCATTATTTAGCAATTCCCAGAATTGTCCATCGATCAAGCCGTGCCGTATCTCCGCTTTATCACCATGTTTCTTGAAAGTTTCGAACCATGGAATACCCGGTTATTGCGTCAATTCCACTATCGCATGGTGGGATAAAGGCTTGTACCGCCTCCAGATCATCCCCATTCATTTTTTCAACGCCTTCAGACACCGCCGCCGGGGAGATGATTCAGCATATCTTTGAGGCGAGCGTCTTCTGGATTCCTTCCCCGTTTGCGCTCTTGTGGAAAACAACCTCCACAGCTTCGTTACCACTAGACCATAACCGAATGGTCACCAGTCCCGCCAGTTTCCCACCGTATTCAACCTGAAACCGCGACACCTTGTTGAAGGGGATGCTGTCGTAATTCTTCTTATTCCCCGTCACTCCCTGCTTATCAACATTGAGGATGCGCCGATCCGTGACGATGAACATGTCCCGTACCGTCTTACAGGCGTACTCAACCGTCTCATTCGGCGCAAGAGCATGCGCATACTCCTTTTGCACCCGGGAAGGATTAACACCTCCGTACATCTCAAAAAATGTGCTCATAACTCTCTTCTCTTAGATTAGATTAGATTCGTGACCCGCCCCCTGACTCAACCCTCTTCCGGGCATTCGATGGAACTCCCGAAATTTCTCAATTCCGTACCTTTCGCAGGTGACGAAGCAGGCATCCGCTTCATCCTTGATCACCTTGTAATTGTGCACCAGCAAAATCTCTCCAAAGTAAACTGGATCACGTTCTTTCCGTCTGTCACAATATGCGGTCACAGGTCCCCTTACCTGTTTTACGGTGTGAATCATGGGAGATACCGGTTGAAGAATGGACAGGATGATCCCTATCTTGCAGGTTCAATTTGCACCGTATAATCCTCCATAATCGGATTGGCAAGCAATTTTTTACACGCCGCACGCGCGGCAGACTCTGCGTCTTCCTCTGTATCTGCGGAAATCTGAAGTTCCATATACTTTCCGATCCGAACGGAATTTATCCGATCAAAGCCCAGGTTCTGCAATGCATGATGCGTGGCTTTGCCCTGCGGGTCCAGTATGGCCGGGCGAAGTGTAACGGTGATGTATGCTGTATACATGTCAAAAAGTCGGTTACCCTGAATAAACTAAACCATCCGGAGACTTCTACGGGCCGGGCCTACGTTCGCTCGTTTTCAAAATGGTCAAACGAGCGAATCCTGATTCAAAAATAGCCAAACCTTCCATTGCATCCTCAATTTCCACTGGCATGGAGTATCGTGATAAGAAAAGCCCTGTGTTCCAATGTCGGCACAGAACTTAGCCTTGTTCTCTCAATTATAAGGGAATTATAACGATTCCCGCAATATGACTGACTCAAATGAAGGAGTTTTGCTATTTCTTCTTTGTACGCCTTCGCCCGCGCCTGCGGGGACTGGCAGCCTTCTTGTTTAACAGTTCAATTGCCTCGTCCAGTGTGATCTCACCTAAGCCTTGGTTTTTCCGGATGGATGCATTGATCTTCCCCCGCTTTACATAAGGCCCATACTGCCCCTTATCGAACAGTACCCGCTCCCCCGTCTTGGGATCAATGCCTAATTCAACGGGGAATCTCAGCAGTTCCACGGCCTGTTCCAGCGTGATCTGCTGCGGTTCAACCCCTTTAGGAATTGATTTTCTACGGGGTTTTTCTTTTGACCCTTCCGGTTCGGCAAGTTCGATATACGGACCATAGGTGCCATTTTTAAGCAAGATGGACTGCCCACTTTCGGGGTGAATTCCTAATTCCTGAGAGGGTGATTTGGATGCTTTGAGGAGTGCAAGCAATGTCTCATCATCCAGATCTGCAGGTAAAAAATTGTCCGGCACCGTACCGCGCAGCTCCTTCCCGTCAATGACCGCCTGCACATACGGGCCATAACGTCCAATCCGAACCGTACACTGCTTCAGTTTGGGGGAATGAATGGTGGAGATCGCCCGGGAATCCACCTGATCAATTGCCTTTTCAACGCGACTCTGAATCCCCTGCTCCCCCTGATCAATGGAATAAAGAAATGCCTGCCCCTTCGCTTTGCCCTGCGCAATTTCGTCCAGATGCTTCTCCATCTGTGCAGTAAATCCCGTATCCACCAACGACTCAAAGCGTTCCTCCATGAACGCATTCGTCGCAAATGCGCGGAGCGTTGGAGCAAGTGCTGAGCCGGACTTAATGGCACTGCCCCGGTCCTGAATCGTACTGACAATGGTTGCGTACGTACTAGGGCGACCGATCCCCTCCTCTTCCAGTTTACGGATCAGGGAGGCTTCGGTATAGCGGGCAGGCGGCTTGGTTTCGTGACCCTTTGACTCCAGCCCCCGACACTGCAGCGGCTGCCTGGCTTCAAGAGCCGGCAGATGCTTCTCTGCATTCTCCTTTACTTTTTCAGGATTATCACTCCCCTCGACATACACCAGTAAAAATCCAGGAAATAACACCTGTCGCCCGGTGGAACGAAACTGCGCAGGCGGAAGGTCTGGAAGGGTTGCCGTCGAAATCACCCGAACATCCCGCATTCTGGCATCGGTCATCTGACTCGCAACGGTGCGCTTCCAGATCAGATCATACAACTTTTTCTCATCGCCCTGCAGCCCCAGCTGGGTTGCGGTCTTCATCTGCCCGCCAGCGGGGCGAATGGCTTCGTGGGCTTCCTGTGCATTTGCCACCTTACTCTTGTACCGGCGAACCTGCCTGCTTAAATACTCCTCTCCATACGTGTTCGTGATTGTGTCACGCGCGGCGGTGAGGGCCTCCTGAGAGAGTGTAATGGAATCCGTACGCATATACGTGATAAACCCGCGTTCGTAAAGTTTCTGGGCAACGGTCATGGTTTTTTTTGCCCCCCACCCGAACTTGCGACTCCCTTCCTGCTGCAGTGAAGAGGTGATAAACGGGGCCGCCGGACTCCGCTTCCTTTCTTTGGAGGTCACACTTGTAACCTGCCAGTTTGCCGAGGGCAGCCGGGTAACCAGCTGATCGGCTTCCTGTTTTCCCAAGAGCAGGATTCCGGAATTTTCCAGAGATTTTTTGAGTTCACCGGTATGGTCATCAAAATCACGCCCCGTTGCCAGCCTGCGCTCCCCCAGATGCGTCATCGTCGCCTTAAACTGCACTGTATTGGCCTGTAAGGTTGCTTCCAGATCCCAGTACTGAGCAGGCAAAAACTCCATCCGCTTCTTTTCGCGCTCAACCAGAAGCCGGACCGCAACACTCTGGACACGTCCCGCACTGGTGCCCTTGCCGATCTTTCTCCACAGTACCGGCGAAATTTTGTACCCGACCAGACGATCCAGGACTCGCCGGGATTCCTGGGCTTCAACCAGATTCTGATTTATATCCCGCGTATTATCCAGCGCCTTTCCAATGGCGCTTTTTGTGATTTCATGAAAGACCATCCGGCGCACCGGCACTTTTGGCTTCAGCACCTGAACCAGATGCCAGCCAATGGCCTCGCCTTCACGGTCCTCGTCCGTTGCAATCAACAGTTCATCCGCCTGAGCGAGTGCATCCCTGAGTTCTTTGACCACCTTGCGCTTGTCGGAAGGAATGATGTAGAGGGGCTTGAACTCGCCATTTTCAATTTGCACCGCAAGGGTCGCCCAGGGTTCCTTCTTATACTTGGCCGGAATCTCTCTGGCATTGCGGGGCAAATCACGGATATGTCCCCAACTGGCCAAGATCCGATATTGGGACGAGGGCAGGAACCGACTGATCGTTTTGGCCTTGGTCGGAGACTCAACAATTACCAAACTTAACATAAGATAAATAGATTCTGGCGGCGTTCACACGCACGACCGGGGACAACGTTCCCAAATATGACGTATCTCATTGGTGCCGATAATGAATTTTGAAGTAAATTTGTCTGTTCTGTGTGATGCGAATAGCCTTCACCAGATTAACTATCACCTGATACATTACTTATGTCCACCCAATATGTCTATCGCTTCGGCAACGGAGCAACCGAAGGTTCGAAAGAAATGAAAGCCCTGCTTGGCGGCAAGGGGGCCAATCTGGCCGAGATGAGTGCCATTGGCTTGCCTGTCCCCCCTGGCTTCACCGTAACCACCGAAACCTGTCACTACTACAGCAGCAATAACCATACATGGCCCGAGGGGCTCCATGATCAAATCCAAGATGGCGTGCGCCACCTTGAAAAAGCACTGGGGCGCAGATTAGGCGATCCTCATAAACCGCTGCTGGTCTCCGTCCGAAGCGGTGCCGCACAATCCATGCCCGGCATGATGGATACCGTACTCAACCTGGGGCTCAACGACGAGGTCGTGGCTGGACTTGCCAAAGAAAGCGGGAATGAGCGCTTTGCTTACGATGCATACCGCCGCTTTATTGACATGTTTGGCGATGTGGTGATGGGGGTCCACCACCACTACTTTGAGGAAGCAATTGCTTCCATGAAAGAAGCCAAACAAGTCACCGATGATCTGGACCTGGATGCAGAAGATCTGAAACTTCTGGTACTGGAATTCAAATCAATCTACGAAAAGCATACCGGCCATTCCTTCCCTGCGGATCCGCAAATCCAGTTGAAGCATGCCATTAATGCCGTATTCAATTCCTGGGACAGCATGCGTGCGATCAAATACCGCCGTATCAACAAGATTACGGGACTGTTAGGCACTGCGGTCAATGTACAGGCCATGGTCTATGGAAACATGGGCGAAAGCAGTGGAACCGGAGTCTGCTTTACCCGGAATCCATCAAACGGCGAACCTGAGCTTTATGGCGAGTATCTGGTCAATGCGCAGGGGGAGGATGTGGTTGCAGGCATTCGTACACCCAAACCGATCTCAGAAATGACCAGAGAATTCCCCGGCCCCTATGAGGAGCTCGTGGAAATGACGACTGCACTCGAAAAACATTACCAGAACATGCAGGACATAGAATTTACGATCCAGGATGGATCTCTCTATATCCTGCAGACCCGGAACGGAAAGCGGACCGGGCGTGCTGCACTTCGCACGGCCGTGGATCTGGTACGTGAGGGAATCACGGACAAAGTCACCGCCGTTCGGGATCTCGTTGAACCCGGCCATCTTGATCAACTGCTCCATCCAGGGTTCAAAGATGAGGCCGCCTATCAAAACGACGTTCTGGCCACTGGGCTGCCCGCTTCCCCGGGCGCTGCAGTCGGACGGGTTGTCTTTACCGCGGACGAAGCAGAATCATGGGCGCAAAATGGCGAAAATGTGATTCTGGTCCGTATTGAGACAAGTCCGGAGGATGTTGGCGGAATGGATGCAGCCCAGGGTATTTTGACCTCCAGAGGTGGAATGACCAGTCATGCGGCCGTTGTGGCACGAGGCTGGGGCAAACCCTGTGTGGCAGGCTGCGGAGATATCGTGATCAGTTATGCGGCCAAATCCTTCAAGGTTGGAGACATGACCATCTCTGAAGGTGACTGGATCAGTATTAACGGCTCATCTGGAGAGGTTATTCACGGAGCACAGGAACTCGTCGGTGCCCAAATGAGCGACGATTTTGCAACCTTTATGGAATGGACGGACGAGGTTCGCCCCATGGGAGTCCGAACCAATGCCGATACACCGGAGGATGCAGAAAAGGCCATTTCCTTCGGTGCCGAAGGGATTGGCCTCTGCCGGACAGAGCACATGTTCTTTGAAGGGCACCGGATCCAGAATGTCCGGGAGATGATTCTGGCGGAATCCGAAGACGCACGCAAGGCAGCGCTCGACAAACTGCTTCCCTTCCAGAAGGAAGACTTCCTGGGGATCTTTCAGGCCATGTCCGGTATGCCGGTTACCGTTCGCCTGCTGGATCCCCCGCTCCATGAGTTCCTTCCACATGATCATGCCGGTAAAGAAGAAATGGCGAAGCTCATGGACGTTTCCATTGATGTGGTGGAAGCAAAAATTGCAGAACTGCACGAATTCAACCCCATGCTGGGACATCGAGGATGCCGGCTCGGAATCACTTTCCCCGAAATTACGATCATGCAGACACGGGCAATCATTGAGGCCGCCGTCGAAGCCAGGAAAGCGGGCGTTGATCCGCACCCGGAAATCATGGTGCCACTGATTGGAACCGTTGAAGAATTTCGGAATCAGAAAGCCCTGATTCAGGAGACCGCGGAAACCGTATTCAGCGAAACGGGAACCCGTATCGACTACCTGATTGGGACGATGATTGAGGTTCCTCGGGCCGCCTTGACGGCAAAAGCAATTGCAAAGGAAGCAGACTTTTTCTCCTTTGGCACCAATGATCTGACGCAGATGTGCTTCGGGTACAGCCGGGATGATGCGGGAAAATTCCTGCCCGGCTATGTAGAGCATAAGATTCTACCCGAGGACCCCTTCCAGGTCCTGGATCAGGAAGGGGTCGGCCAACTGGTTCAAATCGCTACCGAAGGTGGCAGATGTGCAAATGCCAGTTTAAAGGTTGGCATTTGCGGCGAGCATGGCGGCGAACCGCAATCCGTGGCATTCTGCTATCGCCTAGGACTGAATTACGTATCCTGTTCCCCGTTCCGGGTTCCGATTGCACGGCTTTCGGCAGCACAGGCCCATCTGGCAGAGCAGTAGACGGAAACATGGCCAGTGTCCCGGCATCTAGTGCAGGGACACTGGCTCACCGCCGCACATAAATCTATTCGGATGGATTCCCGCGCGGGACAAATGCCTGAATTCCGGTGACTGCACGCCCAAGAATCAGGCCGTGAATATCATACGTACCTTCGTAGGTGTTCACACTCTCCAGATTGACCATATGGTGGATCACACGGAACTCTCCGCTGATTCCGTTGCCCCCTAACATATCACGTGCGGTTCTTGCAATCTCTAACGCGGTATTGCAGTTATTACGTTTGGCCATGGAAATCATCTCAGGGATGGCCCGTCCTGCATCCATGAGGCTGCCGATCCTCCATGCCAGCAGTTGCATTTGCGTGATGCTCGTAAGCATATTGGCCAATTTAGCCTGTACGAGTTGCATGGAACCAAGCACATGCCCAAACTGGCTCCGTTCCATCACATACTGACGTGCCCGTTGAAAGCAGTTCTCTGCCGCCCCGCAAGCCCCCCAGATAATGCCGTAGCGGGCACTGTTGAGGCATGTGAACGGTCCGCGGAGTCCCTGAACCTCGGGAAAGACCCTGGCATCTGGAACGAATACATCGTGAAGAACAATCTCCCCGGTAATGGAGGCCCGGAGACTCATCTTGTTTCCGGTCTTCGGGGTTGTGAACCCTTCACTTCCCCGCTCTACAAGAAATCCCCGAATGACACCGGAACCTCCACTGGACTCTTTTGCCTTCGCCCATACGACCGCAAGATCTGCAATCGGGGAATTAGTAATCCACATTTTCGCCCCATTCAACATCCATCCTCCCTCTACACGTACGGCCGTCGTCTCCATTGAACCTGGATCTGATCCATGGTTCGGCTCAGTCAATCCAAAACATCCAATGAGTTCTCCTGTGGCCAGTCGGGGAAGAAAGGCTGCCCGCTGCTCCTCGGTGCCAAACTTCCAGATGGGCAGCATCACCAGAGAGGATTGCACCGACATAAATGAACGGTATCCAGAGTCAATGCGCTCCAGTTCACGTGCCACTAGTCCATAGGCCGTATAACTGACTTCTGCGCCGCCGTACTTTTCAGGAATGAACGCCCCCAGGAGTCCGATCTCTCCCATTTCTCTGGCGATTTCCGGATGAAAAACCTCATCCTGATTGCCCGCTAGTGCACGGGGCTCAAGCTTATCCTGTGCATACCTTCGGGCAGATTTCCGTATCAGATCTTCCTCTTCACTCAATGTACTCTCCAGATGGAGTACGTCGTCAATATTCAATGACATATTTCTGTTTCTGAGTATCTTCGGGTTTCATTGGGCCGATTCATCATAGCCGCCTAATTTTTTGCACCGTTCGTTGCCGCTATTCTTCAGCTGCCATCATGAACGAGGCATGTGATGTCAGGATCTTGGCTATCATCCCCCCGGCAGGGGGAGTGAATCTGTGAAAACTGTTCGTACCTCGAAGCAAGAATACGGTTCATCCGCAACATATGCAGTATCTTGTGGTTGGAAAAGCCATTCTTAAATTTACACTACTGCTATGCGATTAGGTTTTAGTCGGATTTTGTTCTTTTTGATCATCTCCTTTTCAACGGTGCCTGATCTGCACGCCCAAATCTTTCAACGTCCTAAACTGGGAGCCGGGATGAGTCTGGTGATGGGGACTGGGGAACAGGCCGTCGGCATTGGAATTGACGCGCGTCTCGCCTGGGTGGTAAACCCGGACCTCTCCATTGGCACTAGTGCCAACTTCATCAATTACATCTTGAAGGGGCGGGATGATGCGGCCTATTTTTTCCATCCGACGGTCACGGCGATTGTCACGTTGAATGCGGCAAACGTACGCTCACCTTATCTGATTTTTGGGCTTGGTGCGAATCTGGTTCTGGGTGGAGATGCGAACGCTGCAGAATCCGGCCCTTCTATCAATGCCGGCATGGGGTGGGTATTCTCACTTCAGGCAACCTCTCTGTATGTTGAATTGATCCCCTCGCTGATTGTCGTTCGTTCCGCAGTTGAAATGCAGCTTCCTGTCCGCTTCGGGGTTATTCTGTGACATGCCCACCCGTAAGTATCTGTGGCACAGTTTTGTGGATCGGACACCCGATATCCATACGAAAATCCTGTTTTCTGCCGATTCGACAATGATTTAGGAGTTGGCGTGTTCCGTCTATTTTTTGACGAAAATTGGGGACACTGACGGTGCCTGCACACAGGCGGGATTCACCTAGTGTAAGATGCAGATACTGAACAGGGAACAGATCAGGCCGCCGCGTGCGATCCAGCAGCCAGATCGTTCTTGCGTCCCAATGTAATCGTTCGAATTCGGTTCTCCACGGGATTGTTCTCAATTTCAATGGTTCCGTTCTTGGTGAATCGCATCAACTTCTCCACCGAATCAGCGTATAGCACGCAGCGGTATACCAGAGCGTTCCCTCCGCCGTCCGATGCGCGTTTTAAGAAACGTCTTCAACTGATTCAAAATCGGGACCGACTTGCTTTGACGCTGCCGCAAACGCTCTGCATCGGATACATCTTGGTCACGAAGTTTCCGTTCAGTCTCGTACAGATCCAATCAGACAAAGGGCAATGTCATAGTGGACCGGATACCGGGTTTTTGCATTATAGAAGTAGCGCCGAACATGGGCCCAGCAGCCGTGCTGTATAATATCTAATATCTCGGTGCGGCCAAACCCAACATACGCCGAATATCCATCGGTACGCAACACCTCCTTGAACTCTTACTCAGTATTGTCGTAGCATGCTCCTGTATCCCAGGCCCAATTTTCATTAGGCGGACTGGGGGAGTAGATTTATCTGGCAAAATCAGTACTGTCTGCGGGAGATCATATCTTGCAAATTTTCCATCTGCCACAATACTTTACTATATTGGCACTGAGTTACTGCTCATGCAAGCCGATAACATTGCCACAAACCAAAATACGAGTCACATGGATGACCACAAACTTAGGCACAGCGATGCTGAAGTCTTTCAACACCTCAAAAATGCAAATGCTCAGTATGACGAATACGTCAAATTATTGGAGTTCTCCGAACTTCTCGATAATTTAGACGATTCCCCTCCTCTAAGATATTCGTGGGATAATCCGATGGGTCTAGAAAGCAGGAGTTCCAGTACGACTACATCCGCGGGTTTCCATGCCTAGTTGGCCGGAACTGACAATTGCATTGCCGCGGTACACTATAGAGAGCAAAATTGCATTTGTCTCCCAAGAATCCGATCAAACAATACGAAAGATTGCGGACTTAACCAATCGTAATGTCTTGTATTATGCTTCCGCCTTCCTCCAGAAACCCACTGCCCCCGAACTATTAACGGCAATTACGCCCGAAGACATAAACGGGTTTATGGCAGGGGTCAAGGGGGTGACAAAAAAGATCTCCTGCTTATCCTGCATACACCCGGTGGCATGGCAGGAACTGCCCAAACAATTGTTGAGTATCTACGTGATAAGTTTGCAAGGATCGATGTAGCGATTCCAGCCTATGCGATGTCGGCCGGAACCATGATTGCGTTGGGCTGTGACTGTATCATCATGGATCGTCAAAGCCAATTGGGACCCATTGACTCCCAAGTATTTTTTGGTGGCAGACATTATTCAGATCATTCAATAGTCGGACAATTTGAAACTGCAAAAGCCGCTATATTAAAAAAATCCCGCCTTAGCCCATGCCTGGATGCCGATATTACGTTCTATCGGCCCGGCGTTACTTCAAGAGGCCCAAAGATCAAATTCATATGGACGGTCTATTGTTAAGGGCTGGCTTGAAAAATACATGTTTTGCAAACATGATGATCCAAAATACTTGGCAAATGAAACTGCCAAGTATTTTAGTAGCGATGAACACAAAACTCATGGAAAACGCATCGGACGGGATGAAGCGAGAACTCAAAAATTAGAGATCAGGAATCTTGAGGAAGATCAGGGGTTGCAAGATAATTCTAATTTTGTACCATCTATCCACAATAGCATTCGAAAACGCTTCGGCGGCCAAGATTGTACAGAGCAGCACTGGGGGAATGTGGGTGAAAAATTGGATTGATAACTCGCAAGCAACCAATCCATAGCAATAATTTTGATATCCGTCTGAGGATCCCATATCGGCATGATCAATTCTCGGATAGATACGATGTCTGTATCTTCTATCCGCAGATTCCTGCTGAACGCCTCATATCTTGCTGAGTATCATTGATCCCCACCACTTCCAGTCATTCTTACAGGTTCAGGAGGCTGCCTCATGACCCTACGATCAGGATTTAATGATTGTTCTATCCTCTGGTCTCACCCTTGGGTTCTTCGATTATTTTAGTGAAACGGCTCGTTTTTGCACGCCATCTGGATAGAGGTCAAGGCCTCCGAGATGGAAGTAAATTGCGGTGACGAGGCGTTTTTTATTTCGAAAGCCACGGCTACAGACTTTGACGGTTTTGATTCGGCTGTTAATGCTTTCAGCGGGGCCATTACTGCCCTCCAGGACGATGGCGTTAATGATTCCCCAGAGATGTTCTTTGACGGTTTTGCCGGCTTGTTTCATAGGTTCCAACCGGCAGCGCATGGCCCAGGACAGCCACCGGTCCCAGCCTTTTTTTGCCCAGGTGCGACTG
>JAJECV010000025.1 GCA_022821875.1 Rhodothermales bacterium | reverse complement strand
TCTATATGCAGTTCCTGGGAAGCTGCATTCTCCTGAAATGGCGGGGAGGATGAAGGTTGTAAATTCATTAGTACTTGATTTTGAGTGAATAGGGCTATACCCCTCAAAATCCACTAATAATGGTGCATCCCCATTTTGGGGAAGACTGCTCGTTCGTAACAACTATTGCATTGTGTACTCTTGCAAATGCCGCAAGCCAGGCATCTGCAGTAGAAGAAAAAGCAGTCTTTGCTTCGTCGTGATATCGTTCGTGCCCTGTCACCCATTCCACGATCTCGTTATAAGCCTCCATCACATCCTCCGTACCCACAATCCGAAAAAATGTCTGGGGGACTTCTCCTTTGGCCCATTGGACGAGATCCTCAGTTTGTCGACCAGCAAACACTTCTGTACGAACTGGGCTAATACTGTATATCCGACCTTCTTGATGGTGATAGCTCAGGCTTTCCCAGAATCCTGGGCATAGATCAAAAGCATAGTACCTGTTTTTTGCTGTTATAAGAACATCAGCATCCACAATGTAGAATTGATCTTTCATCAGCGGATACGTATGCCCAGTCGTTCGGCATAGGTTTGAAATGTTCCTCCGTAGAGTCCAGTCAAGTCGTAAGCCTCTTTAAATCCAATCTCTCCTCCCTTTGCTGCACTTATTATATGAGCGGCAAAATACTTGCCAACACGCGCATTCTGGTTATTGTAAAAATCGCCTCCAGACATCCTTTTCTTCTGACCTTGTTGTTTGGTTTGGCCTTGGTAGAAAACCAAAAATTGATCACGATCAATAAGATCCAGATCCATCGCTCTGCGGGCTATCACCACTGGACTCACTTTGAAAAATTGTTTTAACGGTTCATAAGGCACTCTTTCCTGGCTGAACTGCCTCCATTTCCTGTAAAACTCGTTCGATGGCATAAGAAACTCGGCCGCTGCTTGATTACACCAAGTTTCTGTGCCCATACTATCTGGAAGTAGATGTTCAAAACCAGAAATTCCCTCTTTCCCTAACCAGATATGCGCCAGTTCGTGAGCAAGTGTAAACATTTGAGCAGATTTTGCGTCTCTACCGTTCACGAAAATCAAGGGTGCATAGGGATCTGCAAGTGCAAAGCCGCGAAATTCCTCTACCTTTAGTTGGCGGTGCGTATTGTTCCCTACGACACCATTAATCACTGCCATTACACCAATCTTCTCAATCATTCGCCGTAACTGATTCACGGCAACATCCTGATTCGCCACCGTTGCCGCCCACCCATCACCTATGCCGACGATTTTTCGCATTTCACGCCCCACCATATCAGGGGGGGGCGGTCAGGTGGGCACTCCCTGCAAAGAAGAGCGGCTCAACCTTCTGGCCAGTAAGATATTCATGCAGCCACCTCTGCCTCCGCAGCATCGCATGAACGGTATCCATCAGATCTGGACTCATATCCCCCCTTTTTTCCTTCTCCGACACAGTTCGGAAATCGGGAATTGGAAGCCGTTCCTCTGGAGGCGAATTAAGGAAGAGATACCCAAACGGTACACGAACAGTCCGGGCGAATGCCTCAAGTTGTTTGAAGGTGGGATATGCACTACCTCGTTCCCATTCGGGCAACTTTTTAAATTTTATTACGAGGGCATCCTGCGTGATTCCTGCACGTTCACGTGCCCAGATCAGTAGTTTTGGCTTAACCGGGACGGCGCTCACCATCACTCTATTTCTGTTTCAGATTCCAACTCGCTTCTTGCCTGAAATGTCTCATACCGTAAAAATAGGAATTTATATTCGTGTGTGCTCAGGGCGATTGCACGAATTCCAAAAGTTCAAACCTCCATTTCGAAATTCCTCTCATTTTGCCCTGCCGCAGACGATACGGACAGGATCCTGACTCCGACGGTTACCCCGCAAATGGAGATGTGCATAGCGGGATTCCCGATAAAAGTGAACCCTATAAACGGACGAAATAAAACATCCGTCCATAGCGCTTGGAAATGGATGTTTTTACCGATAGACTGCCGTCAAACCGTCGGAGTCAGGATAGGATTGTCCAGGAACGGTACACTGGTTGGCATGTGACTGTGCCGATTGCGTCTTGAGGAAACCATGTTGTCTGCGATTGCCTGTTGATTCTTTTCTCATCCGACATGAATCTGCTATACCGGCGGACTATTTCTGCCTCTAGTACACGATTTGAACAGGATTAAGCACCGACCCCCGGAACTCTCTAGAGATGTCTGCATCCGCCTATTTCTGAATCCTGCTGGTAAGACGGATTTCAGTACATGCGACCACCTTACCAGCCCGTATTACCCTGATTCCCGAAGTCACATCAATACTCCCGGTTTTGCGGCCATGGCTTCCGTGGTTTGCATGCATGATTGGAGATACTGGTCATCTCCCGTCCTGGGTAGGCCAGGTCACATATCCCTGTGCCGCTGCTTCTGCTGCCGCCTGCTTTGCATCTTCCTCATGCTCAAATATACCATAGACCCCTGAACCTGACCCCGTAAGAGATGCAAACCCTGCTCCACTGCGCAGCAACGAGGACTTAATGTCCTCTATTTCAGGCCATTTTGAAAATACCGGCCCCTCAAAATCATTCTCCAACTCACGCCTCCAACGATCTAAGTCATTGGATTGCACCACCTCCATGAGGTTTACACGATTCGCCCTGGATACATCTAACTGCCGGAACGCCCATGCCGTAGAAATCTGAATATTCGGCACAATGACCGCTAAATGAAATGGAAATACATACCCGGTCATGGGAGTCAGCCGTTCCCCTCTCCCCTCTGCATAGGCGGTGCCTCCATGCAAAAAGAACGGTACATCTGAACCAAGTTGCAGTGCGAGTGCATCCAGTGGACGGGCTGTCTGCTCCAACTTCCAGAGTTTATACAGCATTCGAAGCACCGTCGCGGCATCACTGGATCCGCCCCCGAGTCCCGCGCCATGCGGAAGTAGTTTCTCTAGATGGAAGGACACGCCATAATCTATATCTGCAATCTTCCGCAAAAGTCTCGCAGCACGAATCACTAAATTATCCTCTCCACATGAAAGCGTCCGGTCTGTGCAAGTCATGCTGATTTCTTCCGCGGAACACATCGTCATCCTGTCCGCCCATCCAATTGAATGAAACACTGTTGCCAGATCGTGGTATCCGTCCTGCCGTCTGCGTATAATGTGAAGCCCAAGATTGATTTTGGCTGGCGCCTGCTCAGATAGCACCCGTCCCAACATTAATTTTGTGTCTAACATTGTCAATTGACCCCTGATCCAGAAGCACAGAAGCTTCCATGTCCGTTTCACAGACTGGATCCGGTATACGCTTGAATCTACCAGAAGAATCCGGGTTTACGACCTTAATCTGTACAAGTACGTCATTTTTTGAACCCTCAAAAACATAAACACTGGAGACTCAGAATTTGTTTGGGAACATAGAAGACTAAAGGCCGTTGGACGCTCAAATTTCGACAAAAATATCGCTGCATCGGCTACTCCGTATCCATTTCCATTTATTGTATAACTTCTTTTGCCGATGTTTAGGTTAGTGGCCTGTATCGCTGCGGCTTTACTGCTCCCCTTTCTGGTACCTATGACCAGTGCCCAGGTCTCCAATAATGAGGTCATCGGTACAGTTCCGGATGATCCACAAACAGAATTGCGCAATGCTATGACTGCACGGATCGTGCAGTCCGGTCTTCTTGCATTAGAGGGGTCCATCAATCCAGACGACTATATCGTTGGACCGGGTGACATCTTCAATGTAATGATTGGGGGGGCAATTCCTGTTGAACTTCCCTTAACCGTCTCCGTTGCCGGTGCACTCCCACTGCCCGAGGGCGCAGTAGTTCAGGCCGGCGGAAAATCTCTTGCAGATGTGGAGCAGGAAGCGACTGCACTCCTTGAATCCCGCTATGTTAATGCGCCGGTGAGTATCTCATTAGTTCAGGCGCGAAGTTTTTACGTTCATGTTACCGGCACCGTGACCCGAACTGGACGCTACCTCATGCTCCCCCGTTCACGTGTTAGCGATGTTATTGAACAGGCCCTGTCATCCGGGATCCTTACTGCAAGACAAACAACAGATGATATTAAGGTTGACTTTGCAACACCGGAACATGGCTTCCCGCCAGAGATCAACGATGTATACCGGCCATCACTTCGGAATATTCAAGTACAGCACACGGATGGAACCGAGGATCTGGTGGATCTAACCCGCTATCAAACAACCGGCAGGATAGATCATAATCCTGTCTTGCGAGATGGGGATCGTATTAATGTCCCCGCCTACCACATTGTTCGTGAAGGGATCCGTGTATCAGGCGATGTAGCCTGGCCTGGATTGTATGACTGGCGCCCCGATGATACGATACTGAGTGTTCTGGATCTTGCAACAGGCGGGCAACCACCTGATTCAACCGTCCAGTTTCGACTGATGCGGTGGAATGACGGCCATTATCGCACGTTACTTGATCACAACATCGGTAGTTTGGTGGAGGAAACAATTGCCGCAGAGCAACTGATGCCCGGCGACCATATCACCATATATGAACGCGAAACCGCCACCGCCAGTATTGAGGGATGGGTTGCCTATCCAGGAGAGTATCGCATAGAAGGTGGCGTAACCACCTTAAATCAATTGGTTGAAATTGCGGGCGGACTTAAGGAAGGTGCCAACCCAAATGCAGCAATCCTAGAGCGAACCAGTAGCGACAGACTCACTGATGGCCCCGAAATACCTTTACCCAGCCAACCTCCCCCGCCCCTTCGCGGCAAGCAGGCAATTCAGTCATTTAGCGAAGGATTCCAAAAATCCTATTCTGGAGAAGTCGGTAATTACATGGCAGTCGACATCGCCGGTATACTGGCCGGAAGGAGCAAAGATATCACACTCTACGATGGAGACCGGCTCATCTTCCCGCGTGACGAAGGAACCATCCTGATTTCCGGGCATGTCCCCAAGCCGGGATATGTGACCTTCGTAGCCGGGATGCCCGCACGTCATTATGTGGAACGTGCCGGAGGCTTGGGCCCTGATGCAGCAAAGGTCTATATTTTTAATGGAAGCAGTGACGGCATTCGTACAGGCCTCAATGAGTCCATCCGCCCTGGAGATACAATTTTTGTTGATTGGCTAGAGGAACTGACGGTAATGAGACGTCAAGCACGTTCACAGCAATTTCAAATCATCTTCTCCGGTCTATCGGTTGTGACCGCAACCATCACCATGATTGCGATAGTCCGATGACCAATTCCAACATACCCAAAATCGTGTGGTCGGTCATCCGAGTGATCCTGCACCGGCGATGGGTGGTGCTCGGAATCACGGGGTTCACCGCCGCCGCTGCGATAGTTATCAGCCTTCTCCTACCCAACTGGTATTTAGCTGAAACACGTCTGCTGATTCCTGGACAAACCTCTTCCGGTCTGCTTTCCAGCATGATCGGCGGACGTATCGGCGGTGGTGCATCCTCACTTCTGGGAGGGCTGGTCAGTGACTACCAGCAGGAACTGGCCATCTTGAACAGCCGTACCGTAAAACAAAGCGTCGTGGAGGAATTCAATCTCATTGAAGCATATGACCTTGCCGATAGTGACTCCCCTATGAAGGACGCGATTCAAGAGTTAGAAGGAAATACAGACTTCGTTGTAGATAACGAATACAACTACCTCTCAGTCCAGGTTTATGATAAAGAACCTCAACAGGCCGCCGATATGGCGAATTTCTTTGTTTCAAAATTGAACCAGATCGGAATAGATCTGTCAGCAGAAACGGCCAGATCCTATCGTCAAACGGTCGAAAAACGCTATCAGGATATGGAAGACAGCCTCAGTACGGTACTATCCGCAATCCGTACACTCCAGGAGAAGACAGGCGTATTGGATCTGCCTGCACAGGGTGCTGCATTTATGGAAGGATTGACAGATTGGCGATCCCAGATCTTTCTTGCTGAACTCGAATTCAACAACCTGTTGTTTCTTTATGGCCCCGACCATTCCCAGACGCGTGCTGCTCAACAGGCAGTTGCGCAGGCAAGAGAATCCTATGATCAGGCTTTGGAAGGCCAGGAGCGACTCATGCCCGTATCTCAGGACAGTCTTCCAGAGGTGGCATTAAAATTTGCCGAGTTGCAAAAGGAAGTGACTATCCTGACCACCCTCATGGAGTTTGCACGTCCGGTGCTGGAAGAAGCACAACTGGCGGAGGAGCGTGCAGCAAAATCCGTACAGGTACTTGATCCTGCCATTCCGCCTATCGAGAAAGCCCGTCCCTGGCGTGCTGCGATTTGTGTCGTCAGTACATTCTCTGGCTTTCTTCTATCAGTGCTTTACGTGCTTATCAGTGCCTGGTGGAAACGTAGTTATGCTCTGATTGCATCCAAGTTATCCCCGGATAGTGCACCTTAAAGAAATCGGGGCTTCTATAAATATAGTGAAATAGCATTATATTTGGCTTGGTGTCAGTAGCGGGATGGTGGTGAATTTCTGGGGGTGTTCCGTTGTCTGCAGGTTATCGAATTTTCAACATATGGTATAAGGAATGCAAATAGAGTCAAAGGAGATCAGTACGGTATATGGGATACGCTCCCCGTGGGAGATTACGGAGATCACGGCGGATCATGAGAAGAAGGAGGTGTATCTTCATGTTCGTTGCACAGATGAGTCGGAGCT
>JAJECV010000099.1 GCA_022821875.1 Rhodothermales bacterium | reverse complement strand
TCTGGATAATGACGGGAGTGCAAAACTTCGGGTAGACGATGCATTGGTACAGGAAGAGGAGGGAGTGGTTGTATTCCGGGTATTGCTGTCCCATCCGCAGCGTCAGATGGTGACGGCAGAATACCGTACGCAGGACGGGAGCGCAAAAGCAGGGGAGGACTATGAAGCATCTTCGGGAGTGGTAACCATCGCACCGGGAACCATGGAAGCCCTGATTGCAGTGTCGATCTTGAAAGACGGACTGGACTGGCAGGAAGAGACCTTTACCGTACACCTGGAGTCCGCAAAGCATGCCGAGATTGAAAAGGCGGTGGGTGTGGCCACGATTCAGGAGTCGACGACCGTAAGTGAGGGAGTTCTGGAGGCGTATGCGTCCAGATTTGTACGGACGGCTTCCGTGGAGGTGGTGGACGCACTGGGAGATCGATTCCGTGCAGCCGCAGACGGAGCGATGTGTACTGCAGCAGAGCGTGCAGAAATGGCACAGCTTTGGTATTCGGCTTCTTCGTGGGATCCATCCCTGGGTGAACTTTTGGCGGACTGCCGCCTGTCTCAAAGTATGCCGGTATCCGGTGGATCCTTTGGCGTATGGGGACAGGGTGCCTTTCGGCAGTTCAATGGTCGGGGCGACGAGGCATTGACGCTCCGTGGAGAGGTGACAACGGGGATGCTGGGCGCGGATTACCGCTGGCGCGGAGGCTGGCTGGCGGGTGTGCTTCTTGCACACAGTCAGGGAGATGGATCGTTTGAGGTAAAAGAGGAGTCCGGAGAGATGAACTCCGCCTTGACGGGGATCTATCCGTATGTGTCGTATACGCGTGCAGGATGGGATGTATGGATGAGCGCAGGTGCTGGACGCGGCAGTGCAGAAGTGTCCGAGTTAAAAGGGGATCTGATCTCCCGCTTTGGGGCGATGGGCATGCGGGGTACACTGGCATCCGGCGGGGCGGTTGGCCTGAGTTATCATGGCGATATTCTGGTGACTGATGCAGAGATTGCCGACCATAACATTACGGCAGAAGTGTACCGGGTTCGTGCAGGCATTGAAGTGACCGCACAGATTACAGGAGAAATCCGTCCCTATATGGAAGCGAATGTACGTCAGGATGGGGGCAGTGCAGAGACGGGCACGGGACTGGAACTGGGGGGCGGCGTACGCTTTTCGAATCCGGCATGGCGTTTACGGGGGGAAGTGCGGACGCAGGGGCTGGTCATGCATACGGCGGATGGATTTACCGAATGGGGAATCTCCGGATCGTTGCAGATGGGGAGCAGTTCCGAGGGATTGATGATGCGTCTGCGTCCATCATGGGGACGCGGCCATGGGATGTCCATGTACAATCAGCAGACGATTCTGGATGCGGCCCCAACAGGAGTAAATGCGCATCGGACCGAGTTGGAACTGGGATATGGGATTCCGTGGAAGGGGGGCTCGGCTAGGTCGATCATGGGAGTGACGCAGCGATCGCGGGGAATAATGTACCGGATGGGAGGGGAACTTCGTCCATGGGAACAGTTCTCCTTCTCGATCTTTGGCTTAGCGCACGGACATGAAGCCGCACTGGGAAACATTGGAGTAAATATAAATGGAAGACTCCGGTATTAGCCGCAAGACTTCATGTTTAGGGATCCACGAATTGAGATGTGATATTTCATTTCCAGACATGGTGGTCATTATGCTTTACATTGAAGCGAAAGTTATATATATTTGCTTCAAGGCTGTATATCCGTGCGTTATGGAAGGATATGTCTCTCTTATTACGGTACGAATTGGTTATTGTTCGGAATAACCCAGCTTTACGTAGTTGACTTTTCATTGAAAGTATTCTGTATTTGATGAAACTGTATTTTGTTTTTATGATTTCCGTCGCGGTTCTTACTTTTGGGGAGGCCGTTCCGGTTGCCGCGCAACTGCAATCTGATCAAACGAGGGAGGAGCCGATACCGGGGTTTTTGTATGTTCAATATGAACGGGGGGTGTCTCCGGCCAATGTGCCTTTACCGGAGTTACTGGATGTCCGGAGCGTCCGGCAGGCTTTTCCATCCATTGAGGTGGTTACGGCAAAACGCCAACTGCCTCGAAGCGTGATGGATCTGCGCCAGATTCATCGCGTGCAGTATTCTGAGTCCATTTCTCCGCAAGAGGCGGCAGGCATGGTCTCCAATGTGCCCAGGGTTGTGTATGCGGAGCCCTGCTGGCCGCGGTACCCCGCGGGGTTGCCTCAAGAAGCCGTTTTTCGTGAACCCTTGAAGCATGGTGATATGCCGGTTGAACCCAATGATCCGCATTTTGAGAATGAGGCGTACATGGAGTCACTTCGGATGACGGAGGCGTGGGATAAGGTAAAGGGTGAAGATGGTGATGTGGTGATTGCGATTATTGATGGCGGAACCGATTGGCTGCACGAAGATCTTGTGGATAATGTCTGGACGAATCCGAACGAAATCCCCGATAACGGTGTGGATGATGATGAGAATGGCTTTATCGATGACATGCACGGCTGGAATTTCCAGAATGATTCCCCCGATCCCGCGGGAACAGAGGATTGGCACGGAACCGTCGTAGCGGGGGTTGCCTCGGCCGTGGCAAACAATGGAAAGGGGCTTGCCGGCACCAGTTGGAATGCCAGATTTATGCCGATGGACACGAGTTGTAGAGGGAGTGGATCACTTTGTTTCACTGCTGAGGCAGTGCTGTATGCGGCGGTGAATGGGGCCGACATCATTAATGCCAGTTATTCCAGTAATAAGTATTCCAGAACGGGAGCTCTTGCTGTCAGGGCCGCTTTTGATCTGGGTGCACTGGTTGTGGCTGCGGCATCCAGCGAGTATCTGGGAATAGACAACAGGTTTTATCATTATCCTTCTGCAATGCTTGAGACGCTCAGTGTATGCGGTACGCAGAAGTGGGTGGATGTCAATGCGTATGACTACGGTTATGCTATAGATGTCTGCACAGCAGGCAAAGGAGTTTTGGGGACCGATATTGAAAATGGATACTCAACAGCCAATGGAACGTCCTTTGCCGCACCGCTGGTATCTGGCATTGCGGCCCTGGTGAAGACTGTGTTTCCAGGTTTCAGCCCAGCGCAGGTACGGGAACAGTTGCGTGCCACTGCTGTCAACATTGACGACAGCAACCTTGCTTCACTTGCGGGTCTTCTCGGACGCGGCCGGGTTGATGCGTACAGGGCGGTCACCGATAGAAACGCCGTCAGCGTCCGTTTGACGGACTGGACGATCAAGGATGCTTCTGGTGATGGACATATTGCTGTTGGGGAGCTGGTGACGGTGGATGCCACCATCAAAAACTATCTGGCGGAGGTCAGCGGGTACAGGATTGACTGGATTCCGAGTATTCCTCATATTGACATGGAGTCTGGCGGTTCGGTTACAACAGGTCCAATGGACAGCGGGGATGAGATTGTGGTGCAATTTTCTTTCCGTGCACTTAAGACCGTTCCCTACCGTTCCATGACGTTCATAGAGCCCCGTATCCGGCCTGTACTCCCGACAGGAACAGGGGAGATCGTCAGCGGAGCAGATGCCGTAAGACTGGTTGTCGCAGACTCAGAACTGCGTACCCACCGGACGGACGCAATGGAGTTTGACGTGACTTCGGAAGGTAATTTCGGGTGGGTGGATACTTCCCGGCTATACTATACAGATTATCCAGGAGCCCTTGGGAACGGTTTTGGATTCAACGGAAGTGGCGATTCATATTTATACGAGGGGGGATTGGTGATAGGGGTTGACCAAGAGCAGATATCTGGATCCGTTTTAAACCGACCGGATGTACGTTTTCCAATCCAAAACCGGCATCTCGTACCGAGTGGCCCCATGAAATCCTACACTTCCAGTGAGGGGCACCAGTATAGTGGTATTGCACTGACAGATGCCGCTTCCCCAGATCCTTTGGGATTGAGTATTCTACAGGAGGTATTCACGGATGCAGACACACGGTTCAAAAACATTGCACTGGTCCGATACACACTGGAAAACCCCACGCCCGCGTCTATAAACGGCATTCACATTGGATTGTATTTTGACTGGGATTTAAAGAGTGAGTCGAACAACAATGTGGGCATAGATCCTGCCAGTGGATTCAGTTACATGACGAGCGCTGACAGATCTCAATTTGCTGGGCTGAAAGTGGTCAACTCGGATGTTCCTTCACACTCCCGGTTCTATAATTCGGATGAACATGAGTCCATTGAATTATTGGGAGATCTGTGGGAGGGTATGAGCGGCGGTATAATTGTACCTAGTCAAACCTCAGATGATTGGGTCCAGATCGTTTCCTCCGGGCCGTATAACCTTGTAGCAGGTGCCGATACAACGGTAGAGTTTGCCATTCTGGGAGGCGAATCCTTATCTGATCTCCGAAACGCTGTGGATAGGGTTGACGAGTTATTGGATCGGATGAATTCCACGGCGATTACTGCATTAATCCCGATACAGAATTTACCTAGTACATTGAATCTGCGGGGAAATTATCCCAATCCTTTCATGGATCATACAACCGTTGCCTTCACGTTGCCAGAACCGGCGGTGGTGACCATGGAGATGTATGATATTCTGGGTCGGCATGTATTCACACAGGGGCCCCATCCGCAGGGAGGAGGTTTCAATACGCTCCGGGTTGAGCGGGGAGGGCTCGCTGCTGGAACATATGTATACCGAATACATGCACACACTCCCGCCAATACCTCCGTCATGACGGGGAAGCTAGTCATTGTGCACTAGTTGGGGCACCCCGTGCAAAACAGTTACGCAATATTGGTGATTTTTCCCAAAACTGGTTTCATCCTGAAGGTAATCGCCCATTTCCAATTCAAAATGTTAAGTATACACAGAAACGAGTGTGAGTTTAAGAACAGGGGTTGTCCGTCCATGTGTCGGGGGCTTTCGTACATTGTCGGCCATGTTCCGAGGATTGCTTTGCGCAGGCTGACGGTAGTTCTCTTGCTGATGGAATGCGGGGTTGCAGTTCCAGGTCTGTCGCAGTCTCGAAAATCGCAAGAGAATGCTGTCCCCGGTGTAATTCTGGTTCAGTACGAGAGTTCAGCAAAGATGACCTATCCATCTGTCCTGGAGATTGCATCGATAGAAGCAGCGTTTCCGTTTCTGGATAATTTAACGGGAAAGAAGGCCGGTCTTCAAAGTGTACAGGTCTTACAGAAGGTGTATCGGGTTCATTACGAGGCAGGCCTTTTGCCGCATCGCGCTGCAAAAATTATGGCGCGTCAACCGGGCGTTGTATATGCTGAGCCTCAATTTCGGAGGCGCAGGACCGGAACTCCTGTTCAGGTAGGGAGCGTGAAGGATTCAGCAATTCAGATGCCTATCCCCAATGATCCATTGTTCGAGAATAATGCATACATGGAGAAGATGGGAATGGTAAAAGCCTGGGATCATGTTAAAGGCGAAGATGGAGATGTTGTGATTGCAGTTGTTGACACCGGTACAGACTGGGACCATCCGGATCTGCTTGCAAATGTTTGGACCAATCCCAATGAGATCCCAGACAACGGCGTAGATGATGACGAGAATGGCTTCGTGGATGATTTGCATGGCTGGAATTTTGCAAACGACACATGGGATCCTAGGACTTTTCCGGGAGATAAGGGACATGGGACTGCAGTTGCAGGTGCGGCTGTGGCCGTGGCGAACAATAATCTGGGGATGGCTGGCACCAGTTGGAATGCAAAACTGATGTCGATCAATGTTGCCTGTGCAGCGGATGATTTTGAGTATCTTTGTAGCGGGAATGACGGAATTTTGTATGCTTCTGTGAACGGTGCCCAGATTATAAACTTAAGTTATGGCGGCTTCAAATACAATAGTACAGAGGAACTTGTCATTCAGGCCGCGACTGATCTCGGTAGCCTTGTCGTGGCTTCGACACAGAATGAGAACATTGAGATGATAGAATATTGGGATTATCCCTCCTCTCTCGTGACAACCCTGAATGTGTGCGGTACGGAGCGTGATTCATATCAGGTTAGTTCCGGTTACGGGTACACAGTGGATGTATGCACCGCCTCCGATGATGTAATTACTACATCATCGGGTTTATATCATCTCTGGACAGGTACATCGTTTGCCGGCCCTTTGGTATCAGGAATTGCGGCGTTGGTCAAGGTACGGTTTCCAGAATTTGGGCCGGAGCAAGTTCGGGAACAGATTCGGGCTACCGCGGACTCCAGGATCTATCAGGATCACCCAACTTCGTATGAGGGATTGCTAGGCAGGGGATATGTGAATGCCTACCGGGCCGTTACAGAAACGGACAAGATTTCCGTTCGCATGGTGAACTGGGAGGCGACCAATCAATCACCGGACCCGCAGGAACAAACTCGGATCACGGCAACATTTGAATCCTTTTTGGCCGATGCGGAGAATCTCACGGTGGAGTTTGTTTCTAATCTGTCACAGGTTACCTTTCCAGACGGCAGCACGTTCAATATCGGGCCGATATCAGGTGGAGAGCAGGTAAAAATAGAATTTTCATTGATCCCCGCTGCGGACATACCCTACAAATCTTTTTTATTTGTGGAGCCGCGAATCAGCACATCAGATGGATTGATTGTAAGCGGATCAGACGCAGTACGATTGATCGCAAATGATGTGCAGTTGGCATTACATGAGACGGCCACGCTCAGTTATACGATGACTTCGGAAGGGAATATCGGTTATACGGACTTTGGCTGGACTAGAACCTCTGATTATATTGGGCAGGTGGGACAAGCATATTTAAAGGGAAAGTCTTTTTCGCACGAGGCTGGACTGCTTGTAGGAATTGATCAATACCGCGTTGCGGGCTCGGTATTTCAAGAGGCAAGGAGTTTCTCCCAACAGGAGGATTTTTTTCCGATCAGTCCCATGGAATTTTTGAAGAACGAGGAAGGCCATCAGATGAGTCGTGTGATGATGATGGCAAAAGCAAACAAGCTTCCTAGTTTGAAAATCGTTCAGGAGTCGCTTGTAAATGCACTGAACCATTATGAGGATATGGCACTTTTTCGGTATAGATTAAAAAATCAGTCCAATGAATCTGTGGAAGGAGTACACGCGGGCCTATATTTTGCTTTTACGAATCTTTTCAACGATAGTGTGGGGATGGGCCGTTATCAGAATGGAGACAATGAGGAAATATTTCCATATATGGGTTTGACTCAGAGGTTCGATGTTGGATATGTGGGGTTTGTGGTACTGTCAGATCTGGCGAAAAAGCATTATAGGACCTATAGTGAAGAGGAATGGGGCCGTGAGTTATATCAACCAGAGGATGCCTGGGATGGACTTACTGGTGGAATTGTAATGCCGTCCGTTCAAGATATTGAAGATGGGCAGGCGCAATTAATGGCATCTGGTCCCCATGAGATAGCGGCACACTCGGAGGCCGTTATTGATTTTGCCATTGTGTTTGGGGAAGATCTAGATGATTTGACAGAAGGTGTATCCCGTGCATTCTTGCTCAGGGACAGTTGGATCGGTATTCCCGCAAATATCACAACCGGATCAGGCACGGAATTACCTGAATCTGTGGTTCTTTGGGGGAATTACCCGAATCCCGTATCAGGTATCACGAACATAGAGTTTGATCTGCCAGCGACAGCAAAAATTTCCGTTAGGGTGACAGATCTGTTAGGTAGAACGGTTAAAACCCTGTCTTACGGTCGATTTGGATCTGGCCGTGCCCATCTCCTTCAGATCAATGCGGATGAATTAGGTGCTGGAGTCTACTACTATACTCTCAGCGCATTTATGGAGGATCAGGTTGTTGAACAATCAAGAGCAATGACAATTGTACGGTAGCGTATCTTCTTTTGAAGATCATGGAGCATCTGTTCATGGCAATTTTCTTTCTTGAAAAAGTTCTATATTAGCCATTATTGTGCAGACAAAAACGTATCCCGTTTGTGTCTTACGGTCCGGCGGGATAAAACCTTAGCTTAATCTTTTGAAAAATGCAATACAAAACAGCAGTCTTCTTTTTCGTAATCGGTTTAATTGCCAATGACAGTTTAAGTCAATCTAGGCGAATTGCTTGGTCTGACCACCTAAAGGATTACAGACCTCTTTCCATTACGAATCCTGAATTTCGCCTTCAACCAACTCTACGCGGAGGGGAAGATGGAGAAGCGTTGAATTTCTTTTATGATTTGGGGAACGTATTCAGATTGGATCTTTACGGAAAGCAGGTTATAGGGAGTGCCAATGACGATGAGGTTCGTGTAACTCCGTTGGAGGAGGGAGACACGATTGGTCCTTCATCGGATAATTGGCAGATCGGGGGAGTATGCCGTAGAGATGATTGTAGCCGTGTACCGATTATTTCGTCAACAAACTACACCGTGTGGCACGGAAAAACAGCATACGTGGGCACACACCTTTTCGCTGGAGGTCGCAATTACTATGGTTGGGTTAGAATCACGGTTTCTGCTGACGGGCGGACACTTAAATTGAATGAGCATGCATTTCGTCTTGAACCGGGCATGCCGATTATTGCCGGAGAGAGAACGGATGCTATTCCTTCGCAAGCCATTGTACAAAGCTCACAAACCACATGTTTCAGCATAACGAATGAAGGTAACATTGGATATACTATTGTTGGTGGTTTAGGATCTGATCCTGAAACCTGTCCACCAACCACTGGTGGAGAAAATGGAGTTGGGCTATTTTACAAAGGAAAAGACATGTTGTTCGAAGGTGCCTTTTTATTAGGATTTGACGAAAAAAATGTCTTATCATCGGCTCGGGGAGATGATGCGTTCCTTATTCAAGATAGAGATTTTTCCCAAAAGCCAAATTCAAATTTCCAAGTACAGGAAGGGCGAAATTTTCAATATGGCAGGGCTGAATTTGTTGATACCTATGCAAGAAATACGGTTGGCATTTCTGTCGTTCAGGAGAGTTTTTCCTACAATACATCTAGGGAATCTGATTTTATATTTCTGCGTTATACAATCACTAACGAGTCTGGAAGGAATATCGAAAACATGTTTGCCGGTTTATGGATGGATTGGGATTTGGGAGAGGGTTATCGTGATGATAATCATGACTTTGACGATGCGCGAAATTTTGGCTACGTTACTTCAGGAACATCATCACATCCGATGGCAGGAGTACGTTTGTTGGACAGTAAATTTTCCAAGGTGAATACTTACGCTTTCAGTGTGAGGCAAGATCTGCATCCTGAAGATCCGAATCGCAGTATTCGAAGCACAAAAATAAAGTGGGATGCTCTTTCGGGTTCGTTACAGAGGGTTTATTTATTCAGTGAGGATGTACTTCAACTTGTAAGTGCAGGTCCGATCAGTATTGCCCCAGGAGGTGCTGAGACGGTTTCGTTTGCTATGATTATGGGGGATGACAGATTGGATCTTTTGGATAATGCAGACCTTGCACTGACCACATACAACGAAGATATTTGGGTTGTCGCAACTGAAGATGCCAATCTCGTGCCTGAGTGGATTACGATTGGAGAGATCTTTCCGCATCCCGTTACGCATCAGGCAACCCTCATATATAAACTGACACGCAGCGCACGGGTGGAAGTTGATGTGTACGATCTTCTTGGACGGCATGTTGTCCAACTCTTAGATGCCACGAAGAGATCGGGAGATTATACCCTGTCCTGGAACATTGAAAATTTCAATCTTCCCAGTGGAGTTTATAGCCTGGATTGGACGATAGTGGGACAGGAAGACAAGTACAGGGACTCCCGGTTCATGATTGTCAAATAACTCACAAAATATTCATTCCCAAATCAATCCCGCAGATCCTGTTAGAATACACAGCGTACACAGTTTCCTGAAAAATTCCCGAAAATGGAATAAGGGGCGGATGTTGTCTTTGGTGTAACTATGAACTGGAACTTGAATTGGCAAAAGAAGATGCGAATCATTGCACTGATTTTACTGGCGGCGACTGCCTGCCCTCCGGTTTCTGCTCAGAGATTGTCAATCACGCCGCCAGCGGTAACGGTTGTAGAAGGGAACTCTGAAGAGTTTAGAGTCGTACTGTCGTCGGAGCCGATTGGAGACATAACTGTGACGATTATGCGGCAGGATGGAACAGAAGTCCGACTGAACAGAACCGAACTGATCTTTACCTCCGCAAACTGGAATGTGCCGCAGACAGTGAGGCTGGTGGCCGCAGAAGATGAGGATTTTGTGGACAACAACGGAGCGCTGATTTTGATTGCGAGCGGAGGTGGCTTAGCCGGAGGAGGAATCACCCTTAGTCCCGAGCCGGCAATCATTGATTTGCCTGGCGAGACGGCTCAACTCACGGCAACGATTCATGACCAAGATGGAGAAACCGTATCGGGAATAGCCCTGGAATGGTCAAGTGCTGATCCATCTATTGCCACGGTAGATTCGGATGGCAAGGTCACCGCTGTAGGTTTTGGCAAGACCACGATCACTGCCGCACTGGCTACCGCCTCAGGGACAGCAACGATTTGGGTAGACGACCCCGGCAACACACGCATCTCCGAACGTCAGATCCTGGAAATACTGTTCAAAACCACCGGAGGAGAGAAATGGGAGAATCAAAACGGCTGGTTGACCGATGAACCCCTCAGCAAATGGCATGGCGTAAAAACGGATGCCGAGGGATATGTGACAGATTTGCGTCTCCCCTACAACAATCTCACGGGCATTATTCCGCCATCACTGGGAAGGTTGAGCAGACTTGAAGAATTGCTACTATACAATAATTCCCTGACAGGGCCAATCCCGCCCGAACTTGGCAATCTCGAACAGTTGAAAAGCCTGGGCTTTAGGTCCAACGATCTTACGGGTTCAATTCCACACGAACTCGGCAACCTCCAGCAGTTGAAGGAGCTGAACTTGAGTTTCAATCCCCTGACAGGTCCGATTCCGCCGAAACTGGGTAGTCTTACGCAATTAACATATTTAAACTTAGCTGGGGCATCCCTGACGGGGCCAATCCCGCCCGAATTCGGTAATCTTACGCAACTAACATACTTAAATTTAACGTGGAATCCTCTGGTAAGTCCGATTCCACCGGAATTCGGTAAGCTCGCACAGTTGGAAGAGTTATGGTTGTTTCGTAGCAAATTGATAGGGCCGATTCCTCCAGAACTCGGCAAACTAACAGAACTGAAAGAACTACTTCTAAGTTCCAATTCTCTGACTGGCCCGATTCCGCCGGAACTCGGTAATCTTACACAGCTGGAAGAGTTAACTTTGTTTCGTAACGGATTAACAGGCTCTATCCCATCCGAAATAGGCAATCTAGCGGCCTTGGAGGAACTTGCTCTTACCGACAATCAGCTTTCTGGACCAATTCCGCCCGAACTCGGTAATCTGACACAGTTAAAAGTCTTAGCTTTGGCTATAAACGAATTGACGGGGCTGATCCCGCCTGAACTTGGCAATCTCACACAATTGGAGACTTTTTTTCTGTTTGAAAACGAGTTAATGGGGGCAATTCCACGGGAACTTGGCAATCTCACGCAATTGAAGGACTTTAGTGTGAGCGACAATTTTCTAACGGGGCCGATTCCGCCCGAACTTGGTGGTCTAGGTACCTTGAAGATACTTGATCTTTCAGGTAATCAACTCTCTGGGCGGATCCCGTCTGAACTAGGAAACCTCACAGAACTGGAAACCTTGTGGCTATTCAAAAACAAATTGACGGGATCAATTCCATTGGAATTGGGTGATCTTGTAAAACTGAATGTTCTATCTTCTGGCAATAATGATGATCTAGAAGGGCTGCTACCTCGCAGTCTTCTCAAACTTAGCCCAACATCCGTACACATTGATGGTACGAGAATCTGTATTCATCAAGATGCGGTGTTCCTGAAGTGGTGGAACACCATTTCCGACAGAAAAGCTGAAGACTGTACGCCTAGCCAAATTGAGCGGCTTTCTCTGATTGAACTGTATGACAGGACAGGTGGTACTTCTTGGGTAAATGCGGAGGGATGGGCAGTCAACGCTTCGCTTGATAACTGGCATGGCGTGCACATTAGAGGCGGACGGGTCACGGGGCTCTCGTTACCGAACAACGCCCTATTAGGTTCAATACCAAGAGAGGTCGCCAACTTCACCGAACTTGAGGTTCTTAATCTCGCCGACAATTCTCTGACCGGCATCCTGCCAGAAGAAATCTTGTCCCTGTCAAACCTGACTGAACTGCGTGTCAGCGGTAACATGGGGCTTGAGGGGACCCTCGGCAATGATATGATGAATCTCGCCAAACTTGAAGTGCTCCGTTTTGAGGACACATCGTTGTGCGCCTCCCCCACTCAAGCATTCCAGACATGGTACACTAACCTCGTTGATGTGAGTGGCGCAATCTGCGACAACCCGGCCGAGGTTCGCCTAGACGTACCAGTTGCCTACCTGACGCAGTCCATCCAGACCCAAGAAGGTTCCGTGCGCCTCATTGAGGGACGTGATGCTCTACTTCGTGTCTTCGTTACCGGGGAACCGGCACCGTCATTCTTCGAGTACAAAGCGGTTGCTACGGTTCGAGGGGCAGGCAAAACACATCGGGTGGCGATAGCTCGGAACGGAGAGCAACTTTCGGCAATGGTCGACGAAAGCCGCCTTAACAACTCACTTAATACAGTTATTCCGGGTGATTTTATCACGTCAGATGCTACGCTGGTCGTGGAGGTTGATCCTGACGGTGTCATTCCGCGTGCGGCAGGAAGTCATGACCGATTCCCCGCTACGGGGGAAGAGCAACTCAATGTCGTTTCTGTTCCCACCATGGATGTTACCGTTGTCCCGGTTCTAGAGGCAAACCAGCCGGACCGTTCCATCTTTGAATGGACCGATAATATCAGCGACGACAGCCCAGAGGTGGGGCTCCTCAAATACGCTTTTCCATTCCATGAATTTCACGCCAGGAGCCGGGAGCCGTACTTCACATCACTTGACGTAGTTTCTGATCAAGGAGCGTGGAGCCTTGTACTGGAATTGGAAGCCTTACGGTTGATGGACAATGCAACGGGGTATTACTACGGTGCAACCGCCAGCGTCAACGGTTATGTGAGGGGAATTGCACGGCTTGGGGGATGGACTAGTATGGGCAAGGCGCTGGACACCGAATTTGCACACGAGGTCGGGCACAATCTCAATCTGGATCATGCGCCGTGTGGAGGGGCACCAAATACCGACCCAGACTTTCCCCATGCAGGTGGGAACATAGGTGCTTGGGGATTCGACTTTCGCGACAACACGCTGGTATCGCCCACATATCACAGGGATATCATGGGCTATTGCTTCGACAGAGGATGGATCAGTGATTACTACTTTGAGAAGGTGATTGACTACCGTGAGCAGGTTGAGGGCAAGAACATGCAACCAATGGCTAGTGCCGCCCATAATTCCGATGTGCTGGTATTATGGGGGGGGGTGCAGAATGGCAAACTCCGAATAGAGCCTCCATTCCCAGTAATTGCCGCAGCACGATTACCCCAAGAAGACGGACCATATCGCCTTGAGGGACTCGGACAAAATGCGGTCTTGTTTTCGCTCTCCTTCATACCAGAAGAGGATAAGTTTGGTAATAAATACTTCTTCTTAGCGATCCCGATTGAGCGGGAATGGGAAGAATCGCTGGAACAAATCGTCCTTACCGGCCCCGAAGAAAGCGTGACCATTGATGCGAACGATCAGCGGGCGCTGTCTATTTTTCGGGATATGCATACCGGGCGGGTTCGTGCCATTCTCCGCGACTGGAACGGCAAACTGCCCGTCGCATTGGAAGAGGCAGGCAATCTCAATGTTACGACAACACAGGGATTCAAAAACTCTGTCCGTCAGCGGAGGTAATGTCGTTAGACAGTGCAAGGTGGGCAACATCAATCTGAATCTATAGGCCCTGAAACAGGAAGGCATTCCTGCCAGTGTGGGCTATACCCAGAAGATCTTTAAACAGCACCGCATTCCACGCCTTGCCCGGCGCTCTGCGGAGCAACGCCCCCCGTGTCATCCCCGCGGATCGTACCAAATTAGATCTCCGCGAACGGACGTTTGATACCGAGTATGCAGGCCTGTTTTTATTTACCTTTGATTTGGCACAGATGGATCTGAAAATCATGCTGGATCAATTCACAATCCTGCGCGAACAGTGGTGCAATGAGCCCAGTGTGCATGGATGGAAGACCTTGAGGCTCGAAAGTTGACTGTTAAAATCGTAATTTGTAAGGGCGAAACCATCTCTCAATTTTCGGACGAATGCGAACGGTGTGCAGTACTGTGGTGCGGCTCTGGAATCATCAGGCTTGGCGGTCAATCTCCTTCGGATAGCAAACGTATTGCTTTTTTTTAAACTTGGTAAGGGCCTGGATTGCAGATCCGTCCGTGTGCAGTTCAAGTTTTTCCAGTGTGCTGCCCCCGTTCAGGACGCGTATATCCTGCTCCTTCTTCCCGAACTTGCCGGGACCGGCTTTATCCTTGATTAAGTAATAGGTGTGCGCGTTCGGGGCAGTGATTCCATTTCCTCGCAGAAAATCCGTTACGTCTCCCTTCCGGTTCTCAAATAGAGATTGGATGGAATTTCTCCTGCGGAATTTGCAGCGAAATAAGTCTCTCTGGATGAAACGATTAGACAGGTCTGCCAGAATTTCATCCTTGCTGGTACACCAGTTCTTCACGCTGTAAGTGATATCGGAGTCATCCAGACGCAGGAAATGGTCCAGAACCTGATCCTCCGCCAATTGATCCTTGCCGGGGTTCTCCTGAAGAAACCATTTAAGGGTCGATGAGGTGCCGGGGACTGCACGATCCTTCCCATCAAGAATCAGATCACGCGCCCGACGGATTGCACCTTGAAGTACATGATCTGCCGCAATGACCGTTTTGTGCAGATACACCTGCCGATACATTAGCCTTCTAGCAATCAGCATGTTTTCCACGGCATAGACCCCTTTGGGCTCAATCGCCAGAATTTCTTCGCCTTGATCTTTATAGACACACAGGGTTTGCAGGATTCGGTCAACTCCGATTCTACCTTCGGCAACCCCGGTAAAATGAGAATCTCTGCTCAGATAATCTAAACGATCCACATCCAGTTGACCGGAGATCAAATCATGAAAAAAGGATCGTTCATAATGTCCTTCAAACATCTGGATTGCCAGATTCAGCGATTCAACCATTTGTCGTTCAGATCGTTTAAGCCGTTCGGGTTGTTGGATGAGTCGTTCAATCAGGGCTTTGCCAATTTCCTCGTGTCCCGTATCGCGAATCAGTTTACGTTCAAGCGTATGCGAGTAGGGACCATGACCGATGTCATGCAATAGAACGGCTGCCATGGCGGCCAGCCGTTCCTGTGGCAGAATTTCAGTTCCCTTAGACTCCAGAGAATCCAATGCATTTGATAACAGTCCCATTGCCCCGAACGCATGAGAAAATCGACTGTGCTCTGCCGCCGGAAAAACGAGATATCCCATCCCCAGCTGCTTAATCCGGCGAAGTCGCTGCACTTCAAGGGACTCCAGCAATGATTGGATTATCTTTGAGGGTATTTTGGTAAACCCATGGACAGGATCGGCAAGTACAATCGTCTTATGATGGGGCATTGTAACGCAAAGCATTCAGGCTGTCATACAGAGAATGTACACATTATTTAATTTGGTAGGGTACTGAAGTGGTAGAAGCAAAAACGATCTCCATGAATCCAGCAATTCCCGTATGCCTTGAAGTGGGCCGTGAGTACAGGCCCAAGGCGGAGTACAGTCTGCGTATGTTACTTCGCCCGCTTGGTTTGGGTCCGATCTTTAAGCCTCGCAGTGAATTGCATGGAAAGGGGATCTATTATGGGCGTAATCCCTCTGGAATTCCGCCTGCGGTGACGGTTTTACCATTTGCTTCCCGTTCAGAGGATTTTTTTCAGAACTTCATCCCTTTGAGTCTGGCTTCTGTGACGTGGAAAATCCACGCTGGCTGTAAATTTCCCATTCTTTTTTCGTCAAAAGCAGGAGATGACCTGGTCGCATCCACATTCTACTGGCTTTCCGGCTGGCAGGAGAGTACAAGTACGGTGAGAGATTCACACGGCCGCTTCCCCCATAAAAAATCACTTCAGGCAATCCTTGATGTAACGGAGATTCCTGTTGTGGATTGCTACCGGAAGGTTCTTCAGGGAAACCTTGCAGCGGCGGGAATTCCGGCACAATCAAAGACTTGGTCAGGAAAAAAATGGGCGTTTTGCCCCACGATTGATGTGGATTATCTGCGGCATTGGCGGCCAGGGATGATCTTTAGAGAGAAGGTGCAGTATTTTCTTCTGAACGCTCGAGATGTCAGTGTCACAGAGCGGTGGCGCAGGCTGTTTCAATTTATGCAGAGTTATTTTACGCCGGGAGATGCATTCCAAATTGCATTGCAGAATATGCACCGTCTGATTCAGAGATGCGGGAAGGCAACGATCTTCCTGAAAACAGCTGCGCATGGTCCGAATGATGTATATTATCGGTTGGATCAGAAATTTTTGCAGAACATCCTCAGAGATCTGCAGGCAGACAACTTTGAAATTGGGCTGCATCCAAGTTACCATGCACATACACATCCCGGCTATTTGCGCAGCGAGCGGATTCAGCTTACGAATCTGATCGGAATGTCCCCCGTGAGTGTACGACAGCATTTTTTGCGGTACACCCCCGGAATCACTCCGCAATTGCAGGCGGATGCCGGCTTCCTGATTGATTCTTCGCTGGGATTTTCGGAATGTGCAGGATTTCGCAATGGCACCTGCATGCCGTTTTTGAAATTTGATTGTGCCAGAAATGAGACAATGGACATTTGGGAGATGCCTTTGATCCTGATGGACGGGGCGCTCTTTAACCGGCAGAATTACGGTGCAGAAGAAGCCATCCGGAAGAGCATTGAACTTCTGAAAACATGTCAGGAGTTTGGCGGGGTGGGGGTCGCTCTGTGGCACAATGTGCTTGGAGAAAAAATGGATTATCCTGGATGGGGGAAACATTTTGAGACGGTCCTGCAGTGGTGTAATGAGCAGGGGGCATATATTGGGGCTTTACAAGACGCGCTTAACTCCTGGAGAGGCCATCCGATATGATCGCGGCTGGCTTGTTGTAATCAATGCTAGGCAAGAATAAAGGCAGAACCCCGCTGATGCAGCAGTATTACCGGATTAAAGAAGAGAATCCGGGGACATTGCTGTTGTTTCGGATGGGGGATTTCTATGAGACATTTGAAGATGATGCTCTGAAAGCAAGTTCAGTACTTGGGATTGTGCTCACCAAGCGGGCAAACGGGGCGGCGAAGAGCGTGCCTCTGGCCGGATTCCCGCATCATGCGCTTGAAAATCATCTTCCCAAATTGGTGGAGGCCGGATTTCGGGTTGCCATTTGTGAGCAGCTGGAAAATCCTCAGACCACGAAATCCCTGGTCAAGCGAGGGGTGACGGAAGTCGTCACCCCTGGCGTATCCCTTCGGGATCAAACGCTTTCCCCGAAACATGCCAATTATCTGGTAGCGGTGCATTACGCAAAAATGCGGGCAGGGGTATCCTATGCAGATGTGTCCACTGGAGAGTTTGTGCTTACCGAGGTTCCTCATTCCCGATTGAATAATCTGTTACAAAGCATTGAGCCATCCGAGATTCTGATTGACAAATCGCTTCGGGATGCCATTGGCGGTATCCGCGATCAGGGCTATATCGTTACACCGCGTGAAGATTGGATTTTTGATTATGACTTTGCAAATATCAACCTTCTTGAGCATTTTGGTACGCATTCTTTGAAGGGATTTGGCGTTTCCGGGTTGCGGGAGGGGATTGTTGCGGCGGGTGCCGTTCTCCATTATTTGATTGAAACGCAAAAAGGGAGGCTGGAGCATATCAAAAAGATTCGTCTGCAGACCGATCAGGGGGCAATGCTTCTTGATCCGCAAACCCGCAGAAACCTTGAACTGCTTGCTCCGCTTCACGGAGATGCCAAAGCAATGACGCTGGTGAAGTTTCTGGATCGTACCTGTACGGCTATGGGAGCGCGGACCTTGCGGCGATGGCTTTTTCAGCCACTGCGTGATGTGGGGCGGATCAATCGGAGACTGGATGCCGTGGGGACACTGGTTGGGAATTCCGAGGTCCGAACCAGTCTGCAGGAGCACCTGAAGCAGGTTTCCGATATTGAGCGGATCGTTGGCAGAATCTGTACTCAGCGCGGGATTCCACGGGAACTTCTGAGTTTGGGGCTTGCTTTGCGTCAGGTCCCGGACATGATCTTAATGCTGAACACATCAAAATGTCCGGTTTTGGGACAATTGGCGCAATCTCTGAACCCGTGCACCGAGGTTGAATCGATGATTCGTGAGGCGCTGGATGAGACCTCCTCCGATCAGATCTTTCGATCCGGTTACAATCCAGGCCTGGATGAACTTCAGCAACTCTCCCGTTCCGGGAAAAAATATATTGAAACGCTGCAAAAGCGTGAAATTGACCGAACCGGTATTCCCTCCCTCAAAGTAGGGTGCAATAAAGTGTTCGGGTACTATCTTGAGATTACCAATGCCCATCGGGACAAGGTTCCTCCAGATTATGTTCGAAAGCAAACGCTGGTCAATGCAGAGCGATATATTACCAGTGAGTTGAAAGAATACGAAGAACGAATTCTCGGAGCAAAAGAAAAGATGGCGGTGCTGGAGAACGAATTATTACATACGCTTCGATCGAAGTTGGCGAAAAAATCTCAGGAGCTGCAGGAGTTGGGGACTGCCATTGCAGTATTGGACTGCTTGGTGGCATTTGCAGAGGTTGCAGTTCGTGAAAGATATGTACGACCGGAGTTGAATAATTCCCGGCTCCTTCGAATTATTGACGGGAGGCACCCGATTGTGGAGCAGTCTATCCCCGAAACCTTTGTCCCGAACTCGGTGGACATTGATCCAGATCAAAATCAGATCTTCATTATCACAGGTCCCAATATGGCGGGCAAGAGTGTTGTCTTGCGCCAGGTGGGGCTGATTGTTTTGATGGCCCAGACAGGAAGTTTTGTGCCGGCAGAAGAAGCCCGGATTGGTGTGGTAGATCGCATCTTTACCCGGGTTGGCGCCTCGGACAACCTGGCGGCAGGTGAGAGTACATTTCTGGTCGAAATGAATGAGACGGCCAACATTCTGAACAATGCCACCCGTAATTCCCTGATCCTTTTGGATGAGGTCGGCAGGGGGACCAGTACGTTTGACGGACTCTCGATTGCATGGGCCCTGGTGGAACACCTGCACCAGAATGATTCCATTGCGGCAAGGACCCTTTTTGCGACCCATTACCACGAATTGAATGCACTGGAAGAACAGCTTGCGAGAGTTGAGAATCACCGCATTCATGTACAGGAGCACAATGGAAGGATTGTGTTCCTGCGCAAACTGATTCGCGGTGCGGCAGATCATTCGTACGGAATTGAAGTGGCTCGCATGGCGGGATTGCCCGCCGAACTACTAAAGCGAGCCAAAGTGATCCTGCGGCAGCTGGAGTCACAGGAAACGGTGAGCACAGAAATTGCTCCCCGAATTGAATCAATTCAGATGACCCTTTTTGATGAAACGGAGCCGGATCCGCTGCGGGATCAGCTCAGGGAAATTGATCCAGATAAAATCACGCCCATGCAGGCATTATTACTTCTAGCCGAGTTGAAGGAGCATTTGGATTAACTCACAGGCGTTTATTATGCGAATTCTCATTGTTGGCAGTGGTGGACGTGAGCATGCACTGGCCTGGGCGGTCCGTGATGCAGACACGCTTTTTATTGCACCCGGAAACCCCGGTACAGCGCAGTATGGAGTGAATATCCCTGTTCCGGTATCGGAACTGACAGGGATGGTGTCCTTTGCTCGGAATGAACAGATGGATCTGGTCATCATTGGGCCCGAAGTTCCTCTTGCCGATGGGCTCGCCGATGCTCTGGATCAGGGGGGGATCCCCTGCTTTGGCCCATCGGCTGCCGCCGCCGAAATTGAAAGCAGCAAGGCATTTGCCAAAGGACTGATGCAGCGCTACGGTGTTCCGACTGCACAGTGGCAGCACTTTCATTCCAATCAGTTAGATGAGGCCAGGAATTATGCAAAGATGCTGGGCAGGTGTGTCATCAAGGCTTCCGGTCTCGCAGCAGGGAAAGGTGCAATCATGTGCGAGAATACGGAAGACTCCGAGTATGCTCTGCATGACTTGATGATTGCGGGGAGTCTTGGGGAGGCAGGGAAAGAAATTGTGATTGAGGAGTGGATGGAAGGTGAAGAAGCAAGTATGTTTGTTCTCACAGATGGGGATGATTATCTCCTTCTGGATTCTGCACAGGATCACAAGCGTGTATTTGATCAGGACAGGGGGCCGAATACTGGAGGGATGGGGGCATATGCTCCTGCACCGGTTATGACAGAGAGACTGATTGAGAGTACATGCTCACGTATCATTGAACCTGTACTGGAAGCGATGGCACGCGAAGGGAGGCTCTACAAAGGGTGCCTGTATGCCGGCCTGATGGTCACAGATGAAGGTCCGAAGGTTGTGGAGTTTAACTGTAGATTTGGGGATCCAGAAGCGCAGGTTGTCCTGCCACTGATGGGAGGAGATGCAATTGAAATTCTATTGTGTGCTGCAAAAGGCGGGATCGGTAACTTGCGACTGGAAAAACAATCGTTAGCTGCTGCGTGTGTGGTTTTGGCCAGTGGCGGGTATCCGGGATCTTACGAGAAAGGGCATGTAGTTACCGGCCTCAAGGCGGCCGGTGAAGTTCCGGGGGCATTGGTATTTCATGCAGGCACAAAATCAGAGAATGGAAACATCCTGACTGCTGGCGGGCGTGTGCTAGGAGTCACCGCAGTCCGTGAAACACTTTCAGATGCAATTACCCATGCCTATCAGGCGGCGGACCTTATAGACTTTAAGAATAAACAACTGCGCCGTGACATTGGCTGCCGTGCATTAGATCGCGAATGAAAGGCATTCTGGCGAGTTTGTTCGTACTCCTGATGATGTCTGTCCAGACTGCGGAGGCACAGGACACCCTTCAAACCGGATTTAAGGTGATTGCACAGGTCCCGGAGGCACGGAGCCTCGCCATGGATCCAGAGGGTTTGATCTATGTGGTCTCAACGTCGGAATTATTACAGTTGGATCATCAAGGGACGGTCACTGCACGTCTGGATGGTACGAATGCCGGCACGTTCAGGGAGTTGTCCGATGTTGATCCAGGGAACGGGCTGATCTGGGTTATTGCAGATGCAGAGGCGGGCAACCTTTTTCGGTTCTCCAAAGAATTACTGCATTTGGAGACCATTCAGGTGCCCATAAATACAGAGAGTGAGTTTGAGCACTCCCCCCGGCTTGATCTGCTGGACGCATTTACGACTGCATCAGGACAGCCCATTGCCGTGGCAACGGGGGCAGGGGGGGAACTGTTTGCCATTGACGCATCCTCGCAACGCGTTCTTAAATGGGATGCAAGCCGGCATCTGGAGCGGGTGATCGGGGCGTTTGGCACGGGTGCGGGGCAGCTGGTGGAGCCGGTGAGTCTTGCCGCGGATGCATCATCAATCTACGTTGCGGATCGTGCTCTTGGTGTGGTGAAGGTCTATGATTATTTCGGCGGCCACCTACGCAGCTTAAATGCCGGATCCGACCTGAACAGCCTCACGGTCACCGAGGATGGGGTATGGATGATCTTTCCCCGGTCGATCTGGATTTACAGTCATCAGGGCATCAGATCCCGTCAAATCGTCATCAAATTCGATGCTCCATTAATTGCAGCCGTCCCGTTTCAGGATTCGATCTTTTTTTTGACACCCAACCAGTTGCTTCAGGCAGAGATATGAATCTGCCTCACCATTTTGATGCAGGGGGAAGCCGGTTTCCTCATCGTTGAAAAGTCTCAGATGAAGGAGGTGATGATGCAAGCTGTACAGGCAGGAGTGAAGGGAGAAAGTTTGTGTTCAGAAAATTTTTCAAACCACTTGGCATGAACTTCGTACTAGACGGATTAAATTGAACATGCCATTGATAACTGGTTTCAAGCAGGGTACAAGGTGTCTGAGGATGCCTGTGCGCAATTGGTGTGCAGGGTTCAGGGATGAAAGGGACATCTTGCCCACTGGTTGGTATCACTTTCTAATGTAGGTAACCATTCATTTGAAGTATGACATACGACGAACACACAAAGGTACATCCTGTAACGACAGGCGACTCCCTTCCGGAGGTCCGGCCGGAGATCACCAGTACCAGCCAAATGATGTCAGGGGCTGAGATTCTCCTCCGCTCGCTGGAGGCCGAGGGAGTAAAGATTATGTTTGGGCATCCCGGGGGTGCCGTGATCAAGGTGTACGATGAGATGCATCGAATCAATCCGGAGTTTCAACATATTCTTGTGCGACATGAGCAGGGGGGAACGCATGCCGCAGAAGGATATGCGAAGGCGACCGGGAAGGTCGGGACGGTTTTGGTGACCAGTGGACCGGGAGCCACGAATACCGTTACCGGGATCGCAGATGCGTATATGGACTCGGTTCCGATTGTTGTCTTTACGGGACAGGTTCCCACAGGTTTGATTGGCAATGATGCGTTCCAGGAATGTGATGCAGTCGGAATCACACGCTCGATCACCAAACACAGTTATCTGGTACGTGATATCAAGGATCTGGCCCGGACCGTGAAGGAAGCCTATCACATTGCCCGCACGGGACGCCCAGGCCCGGTGCTGGTTGACTTACCCAAAGATGTTCTTCTGGCAGAGGCCCCGTTCCAATATCCGGAGACCGTGAATATGCGGGGATATGCGGTGCCGGAGGCGGTTCGCCCCGAAAAGCTGCAGCGGGCTGCACGCATGATTGCAGAATCAAAACGTCCGCTTCTCTATGTAGGCGGTGGCGCGGTCAGCAGTGATGCCTCCGACAGTCTGACCGAATTGGCAAGGTATACGGGGATTCCTGTAACCACCACACTGCATGGGCTGGGGGCCTTTCCTGAAGAGGATCCTCTTTCTCTTCGAATGCTGGGGATGCATGGAACCTGGTGGGCAAACCAGGCAGTGCAGCACTGCGACCTTATCATTGCCGTGGGGGCCCGCTTTGATGACCGGGTAACCGGGAAGCTAGACTCATGGGCTCCCCATGCAAAAGTGATTCATATTGAGATCGATCAGTCGTGTATCTCCAAGAATGTATTTGCAGACTGTGCAATTCTGGGCAATGTAAAAACGGTATTAGAGCGACTGCTTCCCCTGCTGGATCCAAAGGATACCACAGAATGGCTTGAACAAATTGATGTCTGGCGACAGGAATGCCCGCTGCAGTATCAGAAGGACGATAAACTGCGCGCCCAGGGTGTGATTGAAAAATTACGCGACAAAACCGGAGGTGATGCGGTGGTGATTACGGATGTGGGGCAGCATCAAATGTGGTCTGCACAGTATTTTCGATTTCTCTACTCACGTACGCATATCACCAGCGGCGGGCTCGGGACGATGGGCTTCGGCATGCCGGCAGCAATGGGGGCCGCTTTTGGAATGCGTGAGATCGGATCTTCCCGCCCGGTGGTCTGCATTAGCGGTGATGGCGGCTTCGTAATGAATGCACAGGAAATGAGTGTGGCTGCTGCCCACAAACTGCCGATTAAGCTTGCCGTGATCAATAATCGCTTCCTGGGAATGGTTCGGCAGTGGCAGGAACTCTTCCACATGGAAAGATACAGTCATACCGACTTGTCAGATACCAACCCGGACTTCGTAAAACTTGCGGAAGCACATCACTGTGTCGGCCTTCGTGCAAATACGCCCGAAGAGGCCAAACAGATTATTGATGAAGCATGGGAAGTCACGGATCGACCGGTGTTGATGGAATTCTCCGTGGCCAAAGAGGAGATGGTGTTCCCAATGGTCCCTGCCGGAGCAGCAACCGGAGAGATGATTACAGATCGGATGACCCCGAATTCCTTTGTCTGATTTGTGACTTAAGACACCTGAAATAAATTAATGACAGATACCCTGATCCTCACACCGCAGCAGATCATCCGAAAAAAAGCTGCGGGCGAACCGATTCAGCCGGATGACAGCGAGATGATTCAATCGCACACGATTGTGGTCCTCGTAGAGAATTCCATCGGCGCGTTTATCCGTGTCATCAATATGTTTTCAGCCCGCGGCTTCAATATTGACAGTGTCACGGTTGGGGTCACCGAAGATCCCACGGTCAGCCGGATGAATATTGTGACCACAGGCAACAGCCGTATCATTTCACAGGTGCTGCGGCAGCTTAGCCGTCTGGTGGATACCATTGAGGTGATCGACCTGACGGACACGGATTATGTGGAACGGGAGTTATGTCTGCTCAAGGTTTGCTATAATCGGGATTCCCGCTCCGAGATCCTTGATGTCAACGAGATCTTTCGTGGAAAAGTAGTCGACATCACGTCTAAAACCATGACTTTTGAACTTCGTGGGCCGTCCAAGAAGATTGAGGCCTTCATTGATATGATGGCCTCCCACAAGATCGTTGAAGTAGCCCGGAGTGGCCGGGTTGCAATGCAGCGGGATTCTTAACTTGAATACAGAATAAAAACAACACATGAAGGTACATTATAATGCGGACCCTGCCATCATCAGAGGGCGCAAGGTTGCAATTATTGGATATGGAAGCCAGGGGCATGCCCATGCGCTGAATTTGCAGGATAGTGGGGCAACGGTTACCGTTGGTTTGCGGGTTGGATCACAGTCTATCGAAAATGCACATGCAGAAGGACTTACTGTAATGAGTATTACAGACGCTTCCGCATGGGGGGATGTGGTCATGATCCTGATCCCGGATCAGGATCAGAAACATGTATACGAGGCAGAGATTGCCCAGCACGTTACACCGGGAAAAGCGTTGGCATTTGGTCACGGATTTAACGTTCACTATGGGCAGATTCAGGCCCCGGAAGGGGTAGATGTGTTTATGGTCGCACCGAAAGGGCCGGGACATCTGGTCCGTCGTACGTTTGAAGAGGGAAAAGGCACGCCGTGCCTTGTCGCAGTCGCGCAGGACGCTTCGGGCAGCGCAATGGATCTGGCCCTCAGTTATGCCGATGCAATCGGGGGGACGCGGGCAGGCGTGATTGAGACCAACTTTAAGGATGAAACCGAAACCGATCTGTTCGGAGAGCAGGCGGTACTCTGTGGGGGATCGCAATCCCTCATTCAGGCGGGGTTTGAAACATTGGTGGAGGCCGGATACCCGGAAGAACTTGCCTACTTTGAGGTCCTTCATGAACTCAAACTCATTGTAGATCTCTACTATGAAGGCGGACTTGCGTATATGAATTACTCGATCAGTGATACGGCTGAGTACGGGAATTATTCACGAGGCCCCCGGGTGATCGGCCCGCAGGTGAAAGAGGAAATGAAGCGGATCCTTGCAGAGATCCAGTCGGGACAGTTCGCACAGGAATGGATTGCCGAATGCGAAGACGGGCAGCCAACGTTTCAGGCCCATCGGGACAAAACCGCGACCCATCCCGTCGAAGAAGTCGGACAGCGCCTGCGGAAGATGATGGCCTGGCTCAGAAAGAATGAGCAGAATACTGGAACGGATGAGGCGGCATAGATGTCTGCGTACCAGATTGCGGTATTGCCTGGAGACGGTATCGGACCGGAAGTGACCCGGGAAGCTGAACGTGCTGTATTGGCGGCGGCGGCGGCGTTTAACTTTGAAGTGAGTCTGGAGTATTGGCCCATCGGTGGCACGGCTCTGGATGAGTTCGACACGCCCTTCCCTGATGCGACACAGGATGCGTGTCTGGCGGCCGATGCCGTTTTTCTAGGGGCGATCGGCGGCCCAAAATGGGATCATGAGACAGGAGCGCGAAGATGTGAGGCCGCCCTGCTGTCCCTGCGGAAAACTCTGGGCGGCTATGCGAACCTGCGGCCGGTGATCGTGCCGGAAAGCCTGGTTGAAAGTTCTCCCCTGCGAGCCGAGCGTGTGGCCGGAACGGATCTCTTGATTGTACGTGAACTCACTGGCGGGATTTATTTTGGTCAGCCCCGAAGTAGTTCAACCGAGCGTGCATCGAATGCAATGGTCTATGATCGAGATGAGATTGAACGAATTGCACGGACCGCATTCAACCTCGCAAGAAAACGCAAAGGGCATCTTACTTCCGTAGATAAAGCAAATGTCCTTGAAGTTTCACAATTATGGCGGGGTGTGGTGACCGAACTCCATAAATCGGAATTTTCAGATGTGGAGTTGGAGCATCTGTATATAGATAATGCCGCCATCCAGTTAATCCTGCGACCTTCCCAATTTGATGTAATTGTAACCGGTAATCTGTTCGGAGACATTCTGAGTGATTTGGCGGGTACACTTCCTGGATCGCTTGGGATTCTGCCATCGGCAAGCGTCGGAGGCCGGGTCGGATTATTTGAACCGGTTCACGGAAGTGCACCTGATATAGCGGGGAAGGGATATGCTAACCCTGCGGGGGCACTTCTTAGCACGGTAATGATGTTGCAGGCCCTGGGAGAAAACGAGGCAGGTGCACACATACAGCATGGAGTCGTAAAAACGCTGGAAGACGGAATCCTTACCCGTGATCTGGGCGGGACGGCTTCAACGGGAGAATTTGGGAATGCTGTACTAAATCATGCATTCTCCAGTACTCCAGTTACTGTATAATTGAAGGCTACAGAAGTGATCTTAGATGTCTAACGACAAGGTATTAATATTTGAGACAACGCTGCGCGATGGGGAGCAGGCACCCGGTGCATCCATGAATATCGCAGAAAAGATCCGTATCGCGCACCAGCTCGCCGAGTTGAAGGTGGATATTATTGAAGCCGGGTTCCCAATTTCTTCGCCTGCTCAGTTTGAGGCCGTCCAACAGATCGCTCAGGAGGTGGATGGACCTGTGGTGGCTGCCCTTGCCCGAACGATTGAGGCAGATATTGATGCTGCGGGCGAAGCATTGTTGACCGGCGATAAGACCCGGATCCATACCTTTGTTGGAACCAGCGACATACATCTGTCGGCAAAATTCGGGGCGGACCGCTATGGAAAAACCCTGGAAGATAAACGGGACTCTGTCTTGAAAATGGTAGACCGGGCAGTGCGCCAGGCGCGTGCCATTACCGAGGATGTAGAGTTCAGTGCAGAGGATGCAGGACGCACCAGTGTGGATTTTCTGATCAAAGTCATCAACGTTGCAATTGCGGCGGGAGCAACCACCATCAATATTCCGGATACAACCGGTTACTGTGTTCCCAGAGAATATGCGGCGCTCTTCAAGACCGTACAAGAGCGGTGCACAGATATAAATCAGGTAATTCTTTCGGTTCACTGCCATGATGACCTGGGATTAGCAGTTGCAAATTCTTTGGCGGGCGTATTGGCGGGGGCACGCCAGATTGAGTGTACGATTAATGGTATTGGTGAACGAGCTGGAAATGCATCGCTGGAGGAAGTGGTGATGGCCCTGCATGTGCGTGAGCATCTTTTTGGTACAAAGACAGGAATTGAAACCCGGCTCCTTACCTCCACAAGTAAGATGGTCTCTGCGGCGACCGGGTTTCCGGTTCCCCCGAACAAGGCGGTTGTCGGCGCGAATGCGTTCAGCCATGAGGCAGGTATTCATCAGCACGGGATACTCAAAAGTCGTGATACCTACGAAATCATGAAGGCCGAGGATGTCGGCCAGGATACGGAAGCGATCCGTCTGGGACGGCATTCCGGGCGGCACGGATTATTCAGCCGTCTGGAAAAACTGGGCATCTTTGTAGGCTCCGAGAGAAAGGAAGGTGTCTATAAGGAGTTCGTCACGCTTGCGGATCGCAAAAAAGAAATCTTTGATGAGGACCTAGTGCTGCTGGCACAGGGACAGAGCGGAGACGGATCTGTAGTCCATTACCGTCTGGATCATTTATCGTTAAATTGCGGGACGGGCAGAATTCCCCGTGCAGAAGTCCTTCTCTATCATAGTTCCTCGGATACCTCCTGTCGTAAGGCGGCCGAAGGAGATGGCCCGGTGGCAGCAATCTATAAGGCGATTGATATGGCTGCCGGAAGCCATCACGGTTTAGTATCTTATGGGATCCGGTCGGTTGGAGAGGGGAAGGATGCCATGGGGGAGGTGACGGTTCTGATTAGCGAAAACGGGACGCTCTTCCGGGGTATTGCGCGACATACAGATGTTCTGCAGGCCTCCGCGAATGCCTATGTTCAGGCATTAAATCAACTGGAGGCATTTCGGGCAAGTAGCGGGGAAGAGTTTGCTTCTGACGGAATCATGCAATCATTCGGCAGTGAAGGAGGATAAATCTCATGACAATTACAGAAAAGGTTATTGCCCGCCATTGCGGGCGACAAAGGGTTTCGCCCGGCGAGAGTGTCTGGGTGGATGTAGACATTCTGATGACGCACGATGTGTGCGGCCCGCCGACCATTGACATCTTCAAACGCGAATTCGGGGAAGATGCAAAGGTGTGGGATCCGGAAAAACTGGTCATTCTCCCGGATCACTACATCTTCACGCAAAATCATCATGCAAACCGGAATGTGCGCCTGTTGCGGGCCTTCGCCGAGGAGCATAATTTGCCTCATTACTACGATGTAGGTTCTCCCCGGTACAAGGGGGTCTGTCATATGGCACTGGCCGAGGAAGGATTTAACCGGCCCGGCTCCCTGTTGATAGGCACCGACAGTCACACCTGCACCTCTGGTGCATTTGGTATGTTCTCCACCGGGGTTGGCAATACCGATGCAGCACTCATTATGGGAACGGGAAAGATCTGGCTTCGCGTCCCGGAAACGATGCGATTTGTTTTTGAGGGAACCCTGCCGCCCTATCTGATGGCAAAGGATTTGATTTTAGCGGTGATCGGGGATATTGGCTGTGATGGGGCGACGTATCGTGCAATGGAGTTTGATGGGGAATCCGTCTATGCTCTCTCAATGCAGGAGCGTATGACACTGACCAACATGGCCATTGAAGCAGGGGGCAAGAATGGAATCATTGCACCGGACGAAACAACAATAGAGTATGTACGTGCACGGACCGATCATGAATTTGAATGCATCTACAGTGATGAGGGGGCGCATTTTCATTCGGAATACCGGTATGATGTGTCCACGCTGGAGCCGGTGGTTGCAAAGCCGCATCGCCCCGATAATCGTGCAAGCGTGATTGAGGTTGCAGGGACGCGTCTGGACAGAGCTTATGTCGGAAGCTGTACGGGTGGAAAACTGGAGGATTTTCAGGCTGCTGCCGAGATTATTCAAGGGCAGGAGGTCGTGATTGACACCTATATCGTCCCTGCAACGACCGAGATCAGTGAATCCCTGCAGACCGAGACGCTAGATGGACGCACGCTGTGGGATGTGTTTGTCAATGCAGGATGCAAGATGGGGCAGGCGAGTTGTGCTGCCTGTCTGGGAGGGCCTCCAGATACATTTGGGCGGATGCAGGGAGATGAAGTGGTGATTTCGACCACGAACCGGAATTTTCCCGGCCGTATGGGTTCAAAGCAGGCTTCCGTTTATCTGGCATCGCCACTGACAGTGGCCGCAAGTGCACTCAGTGGTGTCATTACGGATCCCAGAGAAATTTTGGTATAGCAATGGAATCCATGATTCGAGGTCTGGCCTATGTCGTGGGGGATGCAATTGATACGGATCAAATTATCCCGGCAGAGCATTTGGTTTACAGTCTCAAAAAACCGGATGAACGACGTATGTATGGCCGTTATGCCATGAGCGGCGTTCCGGTAGAAGAACAGGGACTCCCGCAAGGTCATGTCCCCTTTACAGATCCAGACAAGTATCTTAGCAAGTTTACGTTTGTGATTGGCGGGGTCAATTTTGGGTGCGGGTCCTCGCGTGAGCATGCACCGTTTGCATTGACGGAAGCGGGGGCAAAGGTGGTGGTTGCACAGAGTTACGCGCGAATCTTCTATCGAAATACGGTTGACGGGGGGTTTGTGATTCCGTTTGAATCTAATGAGAAAATCAATCATGAAATCCGCACGGGAGATCAACTGGAACTGGATACCGGCATTGGGCAGTTGACCAATCAGACGACCGGACAGGAGTATCTGCTGAAACCTCTGGGGGATGTCGCTGATATTCTAAATGCGGGCAATGTCTTCGAATATGCACGGAAGAATGGCCTGATCACGACTGTTTGATGGAGCAGATTGAATTATTTGACACCACACTCCGTGACGGGACCCAGGGGGAACATGTGACCCTGTCCGTAAATGACAAGATCCGCATTGCACACCGGCTTGATGCGTTTGGAATTCATGTGATTGAAGGTGGATGGCCCGGATCAAATCCGAAAGATCAGGAATTTTTTGAGCGTGCGATTGAGGAAAGCTGGCAGCAGGCGGATATCTGTGCATTCGGGTCGACCCGCCGGGCGCAGAACCTGCCAGAAGAAGATCCAAACCTGCTTGCACTTGTTCAGGCCGAAACCAATACCGTGTCCATATTTGGAAAAAGCTGGCTCCTGCATGTGGAGCGGGCGCTCAAGGTGACGAAGGAGGAAAATCTGGACATGATTGCAGAGTCCGTCAAATGGCTGGCATCGAATGAACGCCGTGTCATCTATGATGCAGAGCATTTCTTTGACGGATACAAGGATGATGACGGATACGCATTCGCGACCCTGCAGGCGGCGGCCGAAGCAGGTGCGGATGCACTGGTTCTGTGTGACACGAACGGCGGGAGCATGCCGGCAGAGATCGGACGGATTACCGAGCGTGTATGTGCTTTGATGGATCAGCATGTCATCGGGATTCATGCCCATAATGACAGCGGTGTTGCAACGGCGAACAGCATTGCAGCGGTAGATGCGGGTGCCCGTCATGTGCAGGGAACCATCAACGGGATTGGAGAGCGTACGGGGAATGCAGACTTATGTACAGTGGTTGCGTGTCTTCAGCACAAAATGGGGTATCAGTGCGTATCGGAGAAGCAGTTGGCAACGCTTGCGGACTTGAGCCAGTTCGTTTACGAAATCTGTAACATGCTGCCCATTGACCGGGCTCCATTTGTAGGCCGGAGTGCATTTGCCCATAAGGGAGGTATTCATGTATCGGCAGTCATGAAGGAACCGGCTGCATATGAGCATATGGTGCCTGATGTTGTGGGCAATAAGCGGCGGGTACTGGTTTCCGACTTGTCCGGGCAGTCCAATGTACGCTACAAGGCAAAGGAGTTGGGAATTCCCCTTAACGAAAGTAATCAGGCACGTCAGGCCGTCCAGCGCATTAAGGAACTGGAACACCTTGGGTATGAGTTTCAGGGAGCGGAGGCCTCGTTCGAGTTACTCCTCCGAACCATTCAGGGAGAGGATACGGAGATGTTCCGGCTGGATCGATTGCGGGTATACAGTGAACAGGACCGGGATGGATCAGAGTGGTCAGAGGCCACGGTCGCCGTCTTTGTCGGGGAGCATCGTGAGCTTGCGGTGAGTGAGGGAGTAGGCCCTGTAGATGCGCTGTCGGGGGCACTGAACCGGGCACTCTGCCGCTTTTATCCCCGTCTGGAGGCCCTGCGCCTTGCGGATTACAAAGTGCGTGTCCTTACACCGGAGGAGGCCACGGCGGCTTCGGTGCGTGTACTGATTGAACATCACGATACGAACGGAGAAGATATTTGGCACACCGTGGGCGTGTCGCCGAATATTCTGGATGCCAGCTGGCAGGCATTGACGGACGGCGTGCGCTATTATCTTTTGCGCACCAAACCTGCTGTGCAGACGAAGGAGACCGAAGCCGTCAGTGCATTGTAATTGCAGTCATTTCGGTTATCTGGATGCTACCTCGGGTTTGATCCCGAAGTTTGTGAATCCAGGGGGCTGTGACGACCGTTAGATAGAATGCTCGTTTTGGTTGGTGTCTCCAAATCCGTTCATCCTGCGCGGGGCAGAAGTATCATTTGCTCTCAACGGTTGCAGTTCAGGCAGCAGGTCGTCTCTGTTGCTCCGCGGTCAGGTTCGAACGAATAATGAACTTGTCTTCCAGAGTACAGATTTTTCTGCTATACTTAGTGTCAGGCTGAAAACTACGTGTTTTTTCACGAACGAATTTTTTGGGGCAAATTTCGGATTGAATTTCTCGATGATTTTTGTCAATTTGCAGTCCAGCGTGGGTTGGCGAGTCTAAAAATCAGGAGATTTGGCCTCTTTGAGAGCAGGAAAGAGGGACGGTACGCCCATTTTCACGACAATTGGACACACCTCGGGCCCTCCGGTCAATGGAGTCCGATCTGCATTTTAAGAATTGCGGGGGGGGGAGTTGCTTACGCTGCCTGCCGCAACTGTTCCCGATCCTGCGCCATCAGGAACCTTCCAATCTGACACAGATTGGTCGCAACAATGCTTGCGCCCACCGTTCGTGCAAATCCCTCCTTGCCACCTTTGGTGCGAACCCGGTCGCCGCCATGATGCTCCAGACAGTTGATCCGGGATTCAATGAGGACATGTTGCTTACGTGCCTTCTTGAATTCCGGCGTGGATTGGCGTTCCCGATCCGCCTTGCTGAGACGGCCCTTCTTCGGAAGGATCGGATGCGGCAACAGGGACTGGATCGCTTCCAGATTCTCTTTCGAAGAGAAGCCACGATCAAAACTGAGTGTATGGATCGTCGGATAGCGTTCCAGGATTTTCCGTACCACCTCCGTCCACATGATCTTCCACCACAAAATCAGACCGAGCGGACTCTGACAAATCGTTACCGGAACCCCCAATTCCACTTCCTTCGGACGAGACTTCCCCTTGCGGATCCAGCGCGTATGCGGGGCATGTAACGAGTAAATCTTCTCCTCATTCGGGATATCCTCGCCTTCCACTAAACGTCGCCGAACCTGATCGTGAAGCTTCATGGCCTGTTCGGAGAGGATTTGAAGTTCCTGCGCCCATTCCGAGTCGGGAAATCGCTTCTGGATCAATTCCAACTGCATGAGACACTTGTTGATGCGGAGCATGCAGAGATCCAGATACGATAGAACTGCCTCTGGATTGGATCTGAACTTGCTTGTGGTGCTCACCACTAGATAGTGCTTGGACATATTGTCACTGGACAAAAGACGAGTCTCCTTATATTATGAGCGTTCGCTTTACATTTGAAGAGCTTGATAACAAGGTCGCTGAAAACTAAACACCACGGCTTGGCTATCGAGCAACGAAGATCGGGTAGCGATGGTTGTCTATGGACAATGAGAATGTGTCAGCTAAGCCGAAAGTACTCTTTCACCGCCGCCTTGTAGAACTGAACGGCCTGAATGACCTCAGACTGTTCCACATGCTCATTGGGGGTATGTGATAATTCACTGGAGCCGGGCCCAACCTTCACCGCGGGAATCCCTTTCAGATAAATCCAGTCGCTTGCTGTTGGCGAACCCTGTGGTTTTGTTCCAGGAGCAGCGGTTAAGCACGCTGTCACGATTGGCGCATCAATCTCTGTTGATACAGAGATGATCCGCTGGCTGTGAACAGTTACCTCGGACTGAACAGAGTCACGGATCATTTGAACGATTTCATCGTGTGTATAGGCGGGGGTAGTCCGGATGTCCAGATACATCGTACACAGATCGGGGATCACATTCCGGGCGGATCCTCCTTCAATGGTGGTCACATTCATGGTAATCTCTCCCAGTATGGGATGAACCCTGTCAAACGTAATCTCCAGTAACCGCCCTATGTCCTCCGCAGCGTTCAGGATTGCGTTTTCTCCAAGTGCATGGCGTGCGGCGTGCGCCGTCCGGCCTTTCGCATCAAGGCGCACCACCAGTAATCCTTTTTGTGCAACTACGGGAAGTATGTTGGTGGGTTCGCCGATCAGCGCGGACTGGGGGCGGGGCAGTTTTGTTGCCAGTAATTTCTGGAGTCCGTTATTTTCGTAATCGGTTTCTTCGCATTCCGTAAGTGCGACAATGAGTTGTCCATTTTCCGGTATCCAGTTTTCAGCGGCCAGTTCCAGGAGTGCAGTGGTCATAGATGCCCCTGAAGCTTTTGCATCCGACGCACCCCTGCCGTAAATTTTTCCGTCAACATGTGTGGGATCAAAGGGGGGGTAGGGATGCTCGGAAGACGGGGGAACAACGTCCAGGTGAGTCGCCAGGAGTAACTTATTCGGACCGTTTCCGATCCAGAAATACAGGCTGTTTTCGATACGTTCACTCTGCACACCATCACGATCCACATAGGCCTGCATGAAGCGGCAAATACCATCCTCCCGTCCACTCAATGACGGGAACTGAATCATTGAGTCCAAAAGGTCAAGCACAACTGGTTGACGCATGGTTCTAAGGAATGATGGCTGTGGCGTACTGTTTTCGAATCAAATCGTCCGGCCCCAATATCCAGACACGTGGGACCCCCTTTTTCAGCGCACTGCGGGCGGTCTGGATCTTTACGGCCATGCCTCCGCTGATCCATCCTTCCGAGATTCCGGCATGCTCATCAGCCGGGGAGCACTTCTGAAGGAGCGAGGCGGAATCTTTTACATCCAGTAGAACTCCGCCCGACTCGGTTACCAGCAAAAGTTCTTTTGCACGCAGAGCGACCGCCAGTTCGCAGGCAACTGTGTCTGCATTCACATTGTAGCGTTGGCCGGCATCATCTGCGCCGAGCGGGGCAATGATCGGGATATACGCCGTGTTCAGGAGAGTTTTAAGCAGGCTTGTATCAATGGATACGATTTCGCCCACCCAGCCAAAATCAACTTTCTCCCCATCAATCTGCCATGGTTCGCGCCGACGCACTTTTACCGTAGAACCATCTGCCCCGCTTAATCCAACGGCAGGGATGCCATAAGTAGATGCTTCGGCCACCAGCCGGATATTGAGTTCCCCCCTCATGGTCCACTCCGCAATTTTCAGGTCAAGGTCTCCGGTTACCCGTCGTCCCTGAATGATGGTTGGGGTATGTCCGAGTTGCCTCGCTAAGTTGGTTGACTGAACTCCTCCCCCGTGGACAATCACTACATCGGTTGCAAGCGTGTTGATCTGATTCCAGAACTTCGTTAGATCATTCAGGATCGCTCCGCCAATCTTAACCACAATTGGTCCATTCATAGAAGATTCCAGGCTCGTTCCAGGATTGCTATTTGTGCATGCAGTCTAAATTCAGACTGCAGTAGATGGATCGCCTGTGCGCTGTCAAGAACTGCGTCCTCCGCCACGACCCCCCGGCGAATCGGGAGACAGTGCATGAAGGCGGCATTTCCCATGTGGCGTTCTTGAACCTGCCAGCTCTGATACTGATCACGTAATATTTTTTCTGCGTCGGGGTTATCATAGCGTAATTGGCTCCCCCAGGCTTTGGCGTAAATAATATCTGCCCCTTCACAGGCAGCATCCTGATCCTCTGTCTCTGTCAGTGAGTAGCCGTGCTTTGAGGTATAGGATTCTGCAAGGCGTATCATTTCGGGATCCAGTTCAAACCCTTTTGGTCGTGCAACGGTAACCTGCATCCCAAGCCGCGCGGCCATTAAAAGTGCCGAATTCGGCACCGCATGTGCCAATGCACGAGGATGCCAGGTCCAGGAGAGAACAAAGCGCCGTCCTTTGACTTCATCCTGAAGGTGTTCCTGGATTGTTGCGGCATCTGCCAGGGCTTGACAGGGGTGGTATAATGCAGATTCAAGGTTAATGACCGGCACCGTTGCTGCCTCAAGGATCTTTTTGAACCGTGCTTCGCTTTGATCAATTGCATAGTCGGTGCCTGTAGCAAACAGGCGCACCCCCAGTGCATCATAGTATCGTGAGAGGACACCGATTGCCTCCCGTATATGCTCTACAGACTGGCCGTCCATCCGGACCCCATCTCGCCATTCCATTCCCCATACGCCGGAACCGGGGATGATGACCGAGGCCTGGGCACCAAGCCGCGCAGCCGCCACTTCCATGGATGTACGTGTACGCAGTGAAGAATTAAAGAAAAGCAGTCCAAGGCTGCGAAGGGGGGCCGGTCCATGTACGGGTCGGGGGTGACGATAATGGTAGCGTGCACGGATTAATTGTGACTCCCATGTCTGGTCATCCTCAAGATGCCAGTCGAATAAATGTTGCAGTTCTGGATTAGACATGAGCAGTCGTCACTACATTCCTAAATGCTTCGGCGAATTCTGAAATATGCTCCGCCTTTGTAATGAGCGGAGGCATCAGACGCATCACATGCGGGTCCGCACTCCCACCGGCCAGTACGCCGTGTTCACGCAAAACCGGTAGAAGTTCACTGGATGGGGTTTCCGTCCGGATCCCGATGAGGCATCCCCGTCCATGCACATCACGCACCAGAGGCTGGATTGCAGTTGCAATCTGATCAAAGATTTTCGGTGCTTGCTCCATGAGTCCATTGTGCTGAATGGATTCCAGAGTTGCAATGACGGCACTCATGGCAATCATGCCTCCACCGAAAGTAGATCCTTGATCTCCATACCTGACTTCATCAGAAAGTGAATCACTTAACAGCAATGCGCCAACGGGAATCCCGGATCCTAGACTCTTTGCAAGTGTGATCATGTCTGGAATGATCCCAAATTGTTCACTGATACTAAATGTGCCTGTACGACCGACACCCGTCTGTATTTCGTCAAAAATCAGGTGCACATCATGTTGGTCGCACAACTTGCGCAGTCCCTGAAAGTAGTCACTCGCCCCCTCAACAATGCCGGCAATACTCTGAATCGGTTCAAGGAGCACGGCGGCGATATCGTGCTTCTTGTCGAGGATTGAGGCGACGGACTCCAAATTTCCAAATTCGGCAAAATAGTGCGCCGATGCGAGGACCTCCTTGAAAGGGGTTCGATAGGATGGATTCCATGTTGCGGCCAGGCTTCCGAGGGTACGCCCATGGAATCCGTTGGCAGTGGAGATAATACCGTTGCGGCCGGTGGATTTTCTGGCGATCTTAAGTGCAGTCTCAATGGCTTCGGTGCCGGAGTTGCAAAAGAATATCCGATGAAGCGGGGCCATTTCCGCAAGCAGCTGTGCTGCCTGTGCCCGGGTATCATTATAGACAACGTTGGAATAGAAGAGGAGTTGTTCACTCTGTTTTTGAATTGCATGCACAACATGTGGAGGGCAATGGCCAAGTGCCGTTACACAATGGCCTCCGTAAAAATCCAGATAACGATTACCATCCGCATCCCAGACATAGCATCCCTGCCCGCGCACGAGTGCAACGGGCATTTTTTTATAGGTTGGAATGAGGAATGTATCCTCATTCTTGATGATTTCCTGTGTGTTCATGGATGGGTTTGTATGATCAGCCCGGTTTCGATGGGTAAGTCCATCAACAGGTTCATATTCTGAATTGCCTGAGAGGCAGCACCGCGAAGCAGGTTGTCCAGTGCAAAACCAACCACAAGATGCTCACCTCGGACGACCCATCCGATATCACAATACGGAGATCCAACTGCATACTGCAATTCAGGGAGTGTCCCCCGCCAAAGCCGAATGAGCGGATGAGGATCGTAGAGATGGATGAACCATTTTGCGATTTCAGGCTCTGGCAGGGGAGTCTCAAGTTGAATGGTTCCCCAAATACCGCGCGTCCAGGGGCCGGATACGGGGACCATCGCCAATTTAAATTGTGAATCTAAAAACTGTGAAATCTCGGCCAAATGCTGATGTTCAAGCACCTTGTAGGCACGGACATTTCCATCTCTTTCCGGAAAATGAGTCGTTGGCTTTGGACGAATTCCAGAACCGGATGCTCCAGTGATTGCCGTGATGGATATGCAAGCGCCTGTACAGCATTGATAAATCGGCCAAATACCCAGAAGCATCCCCGTTGCAAAGCAGCCTGGATTTGCAATATAATGGGTCGTATAGGGGGCAAAGAGTTCGGGTTGTCCATACTTAAATTCAGGGATCAGTTCTGGAGCAGGATGCTTCACCTTAAAGAGAGATTCAAACTGGGAGACATCCTTGAACCTGAAATCAGAACTCATATCAATGATGGATCCGTGATACCCCTGATCAAGTAATGCTTTGATGCTCGCTGCCCCTTTTCCGTGTTCGGCGGCCACGAAAATCACATCAATATCGGAATGGTCAAATTCGGATACATCTGAGAACTGGATCTGTGGCTGCCCCCGAAGTGCGGGATGTGCGATATCCAGTGATTTCCCGGCATAGGTCCGACTGGTAACGCTTGTAAGCGAAGCCTGGGGGTGCTGAAGGGTCAGGCGTATGAGTTCCCGACCCACATAGCCGCTGCCATGAAGAATAGCTGTACGAATCATTTTTTTGCGTGTGCCTTGTGTGCGAGATATGCCTGCAGTCCACTGAGTTTGGAAAAACTGCGAGCATCCGGCCCATTCCAGAGGGCACTTTCTTCACCATAGGTTGCTACACCGGTGTCAAACATGGAATAGGGGCTTTCGCAACCCTGTACGGAAATACTCCCTTTGTATAATCGAACGAAGACCGACCCGGTCACCACATTCTGGGATGAGCTCAAAAACGCTTCTATATCTCTCATTACGGGATCAAAGTATTGTCCTTCATGGAGCAGCATTCCATAGAAATCACTGATGTGGTCTTTCTGGTGTCGTTGCCATTTGGTCAGGACAAGTTTTTCCAGCTCTCTGTGGGCAGTAATCAGGATCAGCGGGGCAGGGGCTTCAAACCCAATCCGCCCTTTGAGTCCAAGAATCGTGTCGCCAACATGAATATCCCGCCCGACTCCATGTCTGCCGCCAAGAGATGCTAGCTGGGTGATGAGTGTAACGGGAGGGAGTTCTTGTCCGTCCAAAGTAACCGGCAGTCCATTCTTGAATTCAATGTGCAGATCGCAACCACCTTCGGGGGCTTCAGCAGGAGATACGGTATTCGGATAGGCATCATCCGGTAACGGAGCCTTGGTCCCCAAGGTTTCTTCTCCACCAATCGTTGTTCCCCACAGTCCATCATTAATGGAGTATCGAGTGGTTTTCGCGGGGATTGGGATTCCTCGCTCACCAAGAAACCTGGTTGTATCCTGTCTGGTGAGCCCTCCGTCACGGATTGGTGTGATCAGTTCCATCTCATCAGCAAAGAGATGTACGACGGAGTCAAATCGCACCTGATCATTGCCTGCTCCTGTTGAACCGTGGGCAATTGCTCCGGCCTTGATCTGCCGGGCAATTTTCACAACCTCAATTGCCTGCACTACCCGTTCTGCGCCAACACAAAGGGGATAAACCCCGCCACGCAAAACATTTCCCATAATGAGAAACTTCAGATAATCATCATACAAGTTCTGGCGGGCATCAACATGAAAATGTTTTTCTGCCCCCAGTTGTCTGGAACGAGCCCTCAAAGCCGTTTCATCCAGAGATGCTCCCGTATCAACAGTTACTGTAAATACGGGCTCACCATATGTTTCGCGCAGGTATGGGACGCAAAAAGATGTGTCCAGGCCCCCGCTGAAAGCCAGTACGATTCCCATTTGATTTCAATTTTAAGATAGCCAACCTTTTACGCGCGGAGACAATCCTGGATCAATTACGGTTCCAAACCATAAGCAGGGCTGTGTAGTGAGTGATTCATGTCCTGTGACCGGAACTGCGAAATCTCTTAAATTGGAGTACAGATCTTACATTCCCGGTCGTTGTTGAATTTACCTGGATGCCCAGAATGCAAAGATAATGTTTGAACTTAAGGTTTTGTCGGAGCCGAACATTGTCTCCACCGCGCAGGTCCCGGACGACTTTTCATTATCCTATTCATCTGCCAGAGCGCAGGCCAGTGTCCTTTCGGATGGATTTGGCCGGATACATCATTACCTGAGGATTTCGCTGGTTGAACACTGCAATCTGAGATGCAGTTATTGTATGCCGGAGGAGGGACTGGAGTGGACATCTCACGAAGAATTATTAACCGACGGAGAAATTATCCGTCTGGCACGGCTTTTTGTCGGGCAGGGGGTAAAGAAAATCCGTTTGACAGGAGGCGAGCCGCTACTCAGGTCGGGAATTGGGAAGATCGTTGAAGAACTGGGGGCCTTGCCTGGGCTTCAGACACTTGCAATGACGACCAATGCACTGCTCTTGAAGCGTAAACTGCCTGCACTGCGGGCGGGCGGCCTGAACTTGATCAATATAAGTCTCGACACATTGCAGCCTGATCGGTTTAAGGAAATTACCCGTCGGGACGGTCTTGGACTGGTGTTAGAGGCCATTGACCATGCGATTGAACTGGGATATTCGCCACTTAAGGTCAACTGTGTTGTGATGCGGGGAGTGAATGAGGATGAGATAGTTGATTTTGCTGAGTTCACCCGCAGGCGGCCGATTGAAGTCCGGTTCATTGAGTTTATGCCTTTTGACGGCAACCGGTGGAATGAGGATAAACTGGTTCCCTACAACGAAATGCTCCGCATGATTCGTCGGGTATATCCAATGGAATCTCTGCACACCAGCCGCAAAGAAACCGCGAAGATGTACAAAGTATCGGGCTTTCTCGGCCGGATTGGCTTCATTACATCAATGACAGATCATTTTTGCGAGGGATGCAATCGTCTCCGCATCACCGCAGACGGTCATCTAAAAGTATGTCTGTTTGGGCGCTCCGAGGTCAATCTGCGAGGTGCAATGCGAGGAGGCGCAGAGGATCAGGATCTACTGGAGCTTATCAGTACAGCGGTGGGGGGCAAACACGCCCGGCATGCCGGGATGCATCTTATTGCGGCCTCAAAAAACCGCCCCATGATCACCATAGGAGGATAAGATTCTGGACATTTTGATTATGATTGTATCCCCTCAACCTGTATATTTGAATGCAAAAGAGGGAATCATGACAGGTCATGATGGTGATAGAATTGCGTTGCAGTATATAAAAGCATGCAAGTTATTGAATGTATAAGGCAATCATCGGACTCAAGTAGGTGATCACTGAGTAATATGGACGCTGGAGAAATTATGACATTGGCAAGAGGTGAAGAGGTTTATACAACCGGTGCTCTGCCGTGCATTGGAATTGGCCTGAAATGGTCAGGCGAGGAGTACAGTGCGGCACTGCGGGGTCCGGTGGCTGCAGTTTTATTTGATGATGCGGGAAGGGGCGAAGTGGAAGAGATGTTGAGTGGGTTCACCGACACTCATTTTGATCAAACTCGCCTGAACCGCATTTTTTCAGGTTCAAGGTATCCAAAGCCATGGCAAGTAGGAGAGGCGATTGCGGAAGCCTGGCTGGTTACTCATCGTAACTGTTATTTTCCATGGTCAGTAGAGCGTGACATGCGGAAACAGGGGGCCAGCCTTCCAGGAGCAGATCTGGTTGGTTTACATGTTGACGCTCATGGTAATTGAATAGCTTTTGGTGAAGTTAAGACATCTTCGGAAGAACAGTATCCACCAAGGGCGATGTACGGTGATGAAGGCCTCAGAAAGCAACTCGAAGATATTCGCGATGACACTGCTATACGGGATGATCTGTTTCGATATTTAGCTCACCGAGCTGTGCGGGCTGACTGGAAAGAACGCTTTCAAGAAGCGGCTAAACGATATTTAGCCAATCAGTCCGATGTTCGAATGTTTGGATTCCTGGTACGGGATGTCTCACCAAATGAGATGGATTTAAAGGGGACAGTCCGCGATATCGGCCGGAATTGTCCAGACAGTATGGTGATAGAAGTATTCGGCTTGTATATACAAGGTGCCCGTCTGAGCGATGCAGGTAATGTTCTTATCAATCACAGAAGGGATACTACGTCATGAGTCTATCCGGGGAGTCTCTTGATGCGCTCAAGAATCATTGGGCTTTGAACGCAATAGGTAAGGAAGAACTAGAACTTGCCGAGGAATTTGTGAACCAGCGTCTGGCTCATCAGGCATTGGGTAAACAGATTACTTTTTCGTTTTCCCTGGGTGATGGAGATAACACATTATTGGAACGTATTTGTCTTGCATTTGAGGTGGCGGCAATGGAAGGGCTCGAAGAGTTGAGTCGGCCCTCGGGAGAGAATATGGAACTACGTAATCAAGCCGTCGCTGCGTCATTCAGTGCATTTGCCATTCATCGTTTGCTTCCGGTTTCCGTTGAATGCCACGAGCGTCTATTTTTTGTATTGCGACTTTCTGCCATAGCCTACTGTGGAGATCGTTGGCCTGATCTTCGCCGCTGGTATAAGGAGAATGAGGACAATATCCAGTCTCCGAGTGTTGAGGGAGTTTCGTGGGACCGCCGCTTGCTGTATAGAATTTTTGTCTGCTGGATTCAATTATTTCGTAAGGATAGCGGGGATGACCTTTATCAAATTAGCAGGATCATTGCAGAATTGCGCAGGGAGCAAAAGCAGTTTGAGGAAACTTCGCTAAGTAATAGTTCTCACGAGAATGATCGAGCAATGGCCTTACGGCTTGTGGCACTATACCACTGGGCAAGGGGAACGGAGATTCTGGCTACTTATATGCTGCAGGGGCAACCGGCTAATCCCTTTGGATTGATTGAAAAACACTTTAACAGTGCCATTCAGGCCGCGGCGGCTTCAGGGGATGTGCAACATGACGTAATCCTTCGATGGATGTACGCAGCTGCGCGAATTATGATCACCAATTCTTTGTGGTGGTCTACACGTGCAGTTAATTCACGGACAACAGATTTTGTTCGTTTGCTAACGAGGCGTCAACATTATGCAATGTTTGAACTTCTCCCTCCCCAGCGTGCGGCGCTTTTAGAGCAAGGGCTTTTAGACCAAGCCAAGACTGCTGTAGTGATTGACTTGCCTACTTCAGGCGGAAAAACACTCCTTGCACAATTCCGTATTCTTCAAGCACTTAATCAATTCAATGCTGAGAAAGGATGGATTGCTTATGTGGCTCCAACGCGTGCGCTGTGCACACAGATTGCCCGCAGGTTGAGAACAGACTTCAACCCCATCAATATTCAAGTTGAGCAGTTGACGGCTGCAATTGATGTGGATCAATTTGAAGATGAATTATTGAGTGAAACCAAACAACCGTTTGATATTCTTGTCGCCACGCCTGAAAAACTATCGCTTGTTATTCGCAACAAGAAGATACAAGATCGTCCATTGGCTTTATTGGTGATGGACGAAGCCCATAATCTTGAAAGCGAAGGGCGGGGACTGCGTATTGAGTTATTGCTCGCTACGGTGAAAATGGATTGCCCGCGGGCAAATTTCCTGCTTCTCATGCCGGATATAGATGGGACTGAGTCCGTGGCACGGTGGTTGGCACAAGATGTGAATGCAGGAAGATCAATAAGTTTAGGCACGACACCCTGGAAACCCAATGAGCGGATCATCGGGATCTACAGTACCTCTCCCAACAATGATGAGCGTGCCGGCTGGCATCTTAATTTTGAGACACTGATTGCGACCTCAAAAACAATGTCGCTTCACGGCAAACATCGTGTCGGAGGTGTCAGACCTGTCAATGTTCCTAAGAGTCATGTAATCTCCAACGATAAACAGAAAGGCCAGGGGCTTCAGACAGCGGCAATGGCCACAATTATGTCAGAGCGTGGCACCAGCATCGCTATTGCAAACAAGATTCCTACGGTTTGGAGTATGGCAAAAACTGCCGCCAATTCTCTTCATGACCTTAATCCGCTTCCACCGGAGATCAAACTTGTCCAAGAATTTCTCAGCGCCGAAATCAGTCCAGACTTCCAACTTATAGATACCTTGAAGAAGGGCGTGGGAGTCCATCATTCGGGGCTGTCCGATGATACACGCAATCTCATAGAATGGCTGGCGGAGAGAGGATTTCTCAAGGTTCTATGCGCGACTACTACGATTGCACAAGGCATTAATTTCCCGGTCTCATCGGTTTTTCTACAGACCAATAAATATCCTTATGGGAAGGAAATGTCGTTCCGTGAATTCTGGAATCTTGCGGGGCGTGCGGGTCGGATTAATCATGACAGTGTTGGAGTTGTTGGTCTTGCCGAAGGGGGGAATCGGGAATCTTTAGTTAAGTTTCTGGGACAAAGCACGGATAATTTAGTGTCCAGACTTGTATCTCAGCTAGACAGGCTTGCCGAGATTGGAGAATTATCAAATCTCTCTAAAGTACTCTGGCAGGATCAATGGGAAGATTTCCGCTGCTATATCGCACATCTGTGGGCGGAAAAGAAGAATTTAGATGCGGTGTTGTCAGAATCGGAACAACTGCTTCGGTGTACCTTTGGTTATGTGTCACTCCACAATAATCCATCACAACAGGACAAGGCTAAAGCATTATTGGAGGCTACGCGCTCCTATATCTACGAACTTTCCAGAAAACCCGGTTATATCGCTGAACTTGCAGATTCAACGGGCTTTTCGCCAGAAGGTGTAAGTAAGGCATCACGCCAACTTCGGGAATTTGAATCTCCGTTCATTTCTTCAGATTGGACACCTGAAAGTCTTTTCGGCAATGACAGCAGGATGGCCGATTTGTATGGGGTAATGCTGAATGTGCCACAATTGAAGCGGCATCTGGAAAGTATCCAGGGTCAAGGTTCCAGAGAAGAGCGAATATCTGAGATTACGCGTGACTGGGTAAATGGTAAGGCAATCAATGTAATTGCACAGAAGTACTTTCGTAGAGAGCATGGCGATGAGGATGGAATTCAGGCAATTACAGATGCCTGCAAAGTAATTTATCAGAATATTGCTAATAATGGAACTTGGGGAATTGCTGCGTTAAGTCACATTTGCCGCCGTGACTTCCGTAATCTGTCTGAGGCTGATCATCGCAGGATGAATGTACTCCCGGCAATGATTTATCATGGGGTCCGAACCGAAGATGCGGTATTGATGCGGATGAATGCTGTGCCTAGAAGTGTTGCAGAAAATCTTGGAAAGCTCTATCGGGAAAGAGTCCGGGAACCCGATAGCCTAGATTCTGTTGTTCATGCACGCAATTTTTTGAAAAACCTCACTGAACATGAATGGAATCATGCATGTCCTGAAAATTCAGCCCTATCGGGAAGTGGGTACAGGCAGTTATGGAAAGTTCTCGCCGGCGAGGTAGCAGGGTAGGGGAAATCGTGTCAGGCATTCCCATGATCATCACAGGAGGATAACATGTTCAATCTTTTCATCTTGGCTCTTCTGGTTCAGCCGGTACCCATAGATTTCACGGTAATGTCCTTTAATATCCGCTATGATAACCCTGGCGATGGGGAAAGCGCATGGCCTCATAGGGTAGAGTGGGTTGCCGGTGAGATGCGGCAGGCTGACCTGATTGGAGTTCAGGAAGCACTCCGTCATCAGGCAGGACAATTGGCTGTGCAACTTACCGGCTATGATTGGGTCGGGGCTGGAAGGAATGATGGCAAAGAGGCTGGAGAGTTTGCTCCAATATTTTTCAAGACAGCAGTTTTTGAACTCCTTTCAACCAGTACCTTATGGTTATCGGAGACTCCTGATCAACCGGGCAGTAAAGGTTGGGACGCGGCACTTCCCAGAGTGGCTACATCAGCACATTTGAAATTGCGAGGGGTTGATTACGATTTCTATGTTATAAACACACATTTTGATCACCGTGGAATTATAGCCCGGCGACAGAGTGCAAAACTTCTGGTAGAGTACATTCAGAAACTCAACAGACCAGTATTATTGCTCGGAGATCTGAATACAACCCCGGATACGGATGTTTTTGCCACCTTAATTAGTGGAGGGTTCTTAAGAGATACATATGCGGTGAGCGAGGCCTCACCGATAGGCCCTGCAGGTACGTTCAGTGGATTTCCGGAAAATGATCGGCTCCATGAAGCCCCGCGAATTGACTACATACTCGCATCCCCAGAATGGAATGTGCTTAGTTATGAGGCAGTCGTCTCAATTCAAAATAGCAGATATGTCTCCGACCATTTGCCCGTAAAAGTACAAATCCAGTTATCTCAATAGCATTTACCGGGTATGAATTTTGATGATGCCAATGAATGTGAAGGTAATCGCAGATTGACTGAAGATGGACTGGGGGATGGGTGCGTTCATCTGTTGATGTTGCAATCTAATGTATATGTCTCAGAAATTCTTGCTCAAAGGAGGCCGAGAAATAACAACACTTTGGAATGCGCATCATCGTGTACGATGGCGAGGTGCAATTTTAGTTGCAGTGAATCGATAGACAAAGATTATGACATGACATAATGAGAAAAAGCCGTCTTATTATTATGCTCAACAAGGGACAATCTCGTCTTGAATCAGGTGCAGGAAGATGTCAGCTGCTCAATCCATTCCCGAAAATGTCGGCACTGTGATTTGAGCGTGGGGATTCCGATCTCTGATGCGATTGATGGCCCCAGAGATGCCTTTGCAGTTTTATATTGTGGGATCGCCGCAATGATCCGCTTTGACGGGGCCGTTGCCGATCCGTCATTAATAAGTTCGGGGGAACTGAGTTTTGAGGTGGTTGCAGCTAATTTCTGAATCTCCTGTGAATACTTTGGGAACCGTGTATCAAGCTTATCTAGATCAGAAAATATCAGAGCTTCAAACTCATGAAGTTGGATGTACGGAATAAATCGCCAGTCACCGATAGATTCCTTAAATGCTTTTTCCAGAATACTCACACGCAGATAGGGATCTAATTCTTTGGTGCCCTCCTCGTAGCCTGGAAAGTCACCGGGGAGGCCATACAAATCAAACATGGTCGTGAATCTGACATTTCCCGCCTTTTCCCTTTTTGTCCATTTCCGCATGTCGTCATATGCGTGGCGGTAAGTGTTCAATCCGCCCCGGTGTACAATATGAGGAGCACGCTGATCCTGCTGGGTTGTAATACAGCGTGCTGTGACGACAATTGATAAGAGGGCAAAGTGATTTCGCAATACACTATTGACGAATCCCTGTTCAGTTTGCCCTTCTACAAGAAAATTGATCCGAAAATTCTTCAAAGGTTTCCTCCGAAGACATTCTTTTCCCATAAAGTTGACAGAGCATGGTCTTCAAGCCATTCATCAAGTTCGAGGGGGTCAAGTCTGCGAAAGGTGGATGCACGGTCATGCCGCTCAACAACCACGATGTCTTTGACATCAAAGGAATTAATCATTATAGGTGACTGTGTTGCCACAATGACTTGAACATCCAATGCTGCGGAAGCGATCAGATTACCAATGATCCCACTTGCGTATGGATGTAATCCGAGTTCAGGTTCGTCAAGGATTAGAATGTCGGGTAAATCATCCGATGGTTGTAGAAGTAGAGTGACAAGCGTGACGATATGCAGGAACCCGCCGGATGCCTGCGAAGCATCAAATACCTTATTCGTGTCTTTTTCGCGCCATTTCAAAGTTAAATAGCCATGTTCCGGTTCCAGCACAAAATCGTCAAACATCGGCAGAACAAGTCGGATATGATTAATGATAAGGGGGTAACGATGATTTTCCTGTGTTTTTAATCGAAACAGTACTGGTGCAATGTTTGCCCCATCGCTCCTTAGATAACGGTTATCATTAGCATTCCATTTTCCACGAATACAGGCGCTATTGGACGAGTTGTGGAAATGATAAACCACAAGTTCCTTCAGAAAAGTACAGATACTGCCTGCAGCCCGATTTTCAGTAGCAGCACTGGAGAGTTTTGTTTTTTTATACCCTGTTCCGAGCGCAGACCACTTCCCGTTGCCCCTCAATTTCGATGTGCTCAAACGATACCGCTCATCATTGAATACCAGTGTGTCATTAGCGGCATAGAACAAACCGAACTCACAATCACATACCTCATCAGGGGTCTCAATCGTCAATTTTGCTTTGATTTCCTGTGTGTGATCAGGTCCGTCATGCAGAAGCCGGCCAGCCCCGCCATGTTGGCCGACGTAACGAGCCAATTGATCCTGTCCAGATATTGCATGGTACATCATGCGGAAGAACGAGATAAAATTGGACTTCCCTGCACCATTGGGCCCAATCAGCACGGTCCCTGACAATAGTTCAAGGTCCGTGAGTGGATTGAGCGTTTTGTATCCCGTTACAGAGATTCGCTTCAGCCGATTGCGGACAGATGCTTTTTGGGGAGGCGCCTGAATTTCCTGATCGTACATCATTCACGGATAGAAGATACCCGTGCCTCTATTCATTGCGGGGTGAAATGTTCCTTTGAGGCAAGGGCGGAATGCTCCCTCTGCGGGGAAAACTGTCCGGCCCCAAAAGCGCGTGATGCAATCACGGACTTCTACGTGAAATGCATTGCGGTACCATGTAATCGATCAGGCATCACGGCCATGGGCCGCGAACTGCTATCCGGTACTCTGCATTGCGGCTGCGATTCCGTTCACACCCAAGAGTAATGCTTGCGCCAATTGATCCCTGCCGGATTCCAGATGATTGTGTTGTCTTCGGATGTATTCAATCTGGAGCAGATTCAATACATCCGGGTGAGGGTCGTGGAGTTTGACCGATTTACGGAGCACAGGTACATGACCGCACAGATTCTCCAGACCGGTAATCTCAAGTATGGCGGCCTCCGCCTTCTGGTAATCCTCAATACTTCGATGATTCAACCACTGTCCGGCCTCTGGATTCTACGCAAGCGCTAGATCGTGTCTCAAAAACTCTTGCTCAAAGGAGGCCGAGAAATAACAACACTTTGGAATGCGCATTATTGTGTACGATGGCGATAGGCTATTTTAGGTGCAGGAAGATGTCAGCTGCTCAATCCATTCCCGAAAATGCCGACACTGTGATTTGAGCGTGCGGATTCCGATCTTTGATGTGATAATAGGTCCCCATCTTGCCTTTCCAATCTTGTAATCGGGGATTGCCCCAATGATGCGCTTTGACGGGGCTGTTGTCACTCCGTCGTTGATGAGTTCAGGTGAACTGAATTTTGAAGTTATCTCGGTCAATTTCTGGATATTCTCTGAGGAATCCGGAAACTCTGCCCCGAGTTTTTGCAGATCCGAAAACAGCAGGGATTCAAACTCATGAAGTTGGATGTACGGAATAAATCGCCAGTCACCGATAGACTCCTTAAATGCTCTTTCCAGAATACTCACACGCAGATAGGGATCTAATTCTTTGGTGGCCTCCTCGTAGCCTGGAAAGTCACCGGGGAGGCCATACAAATCAAACATGGTCGTGAATCTGACATTTCCAGATCTCTCCCTTTTCGTCCATTTTTTTATGTCGTTATATGCATGGCGATATGTGCTCAGACCTCCACGGTGTATAATGTGGGGGGCACGACGATTCTGCTGGGTTGTAATACAGCAGGCTACAATATCAATAGACAGGGGAGCAAAGTAACTCTGCAATACTGTATTAACAAATACTTCTTCAGTCTGCCCTTCCACGATAAAATTGATCCGAAAATGCTTCAAGGTCTCCCCCCTAAAACGTTCTTCTCCCATAAAGTTGACAGAGCGTGGTCTTCAAGCCATTCATCAAGTTCGAGGGGATCAAGTCGACGAAAGGTAGATATGCGGTCACGTCGCTCAACAACCACGATGTTATCAACTTCAAAGGAGTCAACCATCACGACCGACTGTGTTGCCACAATGATCTGAATTTTCAATGCAGCGGTGGCGATCAGACTACCTACGATGTTAACTGCAAGCGGATGCAATCCGAATTCAGGGGTATCAATGATTAGAATGTCAGGCAGGTCTTTCGGGGGTTGCAGAAGTAAACTGGTCAAAGCTACGATATGAAGGAAACCGTCGGATGCCTGCGAGGCATCAAATATCTCATCCGTATTTTTTTCCCGCCATTTTAAGACTAGGTAACCGTATTCGGGCTCCAATTCAAAGTCCTCAAACATCGGCAGAACAAGTTGAATATGCTTAATGATGCGCCGATAGTAAAAAGGTTCGTGCATCTTTAAACGGAAGAGTACTGAGGCAATGTTTGCTCCATCATGCTTTAGACAATGACTGTCGTTAACATTCCATTTTCCACGTATCCTGGAAGTGTTGGATGTGTTGTTAAACTGGTAGATCCCTATTCTCTTCAGGAAAGTATGGATGCCCCTTGCCGTCTTATTTTCAAGAGCAGCATTGGAAATTTCCGGAGCTTTATGCCCTGAACCAAGTGTAGTCCATCCGCCGCTGCCCTCCCATTCAAATGTGCTCGAACGATACCGCTCATCATCGAAGATCAGCGTGTCATTGGCGGCACGCAATAAACTGAACGCGTAATCACTTACCCCGTCGGGGGTCTCAATTGTTAATTTCGCTTTGATTTCTTGTGTATGACCATATCCGTCATGCAGAAGCCGGCCAGCCCCGCCATGTAGGCCGACGTAACGAGCCAATTGATACTGTCCTGACATTGCATGGTGCATCATGCGGAAGAACGAGATAAAATTGGACTTCCCTGCACCATTGGGCCCAATCAGCACGGTCCCTGACAATAGTTCAATGTCCGTGAGCGGATTGAGCGTTTTGTATCCCGTTACAGAGATTCGCTTCAGCCGATTGCGGACAGATGCTTTTTGGGGAGGTGCCTGAATTTCCTGATCGTACATCATTCACGGATAGAAGATACCCGTGTCTTTATTCATTCCGGTGTGAAATGTTCCTTTGAGGCAAGGGCGGAATGCTCCCTCTGCGGGGAAAACTGTCCGGCCCCCAAAAGCGCGTGATGCGATCACCACTGACTTCTACGTGAAATGCAGTGCGGTATCATGTAATGGGTCAAGCATCACGGCCACGGGCCGCGAACTGCTATCCGGTACTCTGCATTGCGGCTGCGATTCCGTTCACACTCAAGAGTAATGCATGCGCCAATCGATCCTTGTCGGATTCCAGATGATTGCGACTTCTTCGGATTAATTCAATCTGGAGCAGATTCAATACATCCGAGTAAGGGTTGCGGAGTTTGACCGATTTCTGGAACACCGGTGCATGACCGCACAGATTCTCCAGACCGGTAATCTCAAGTATGGCGGCCTCCGCCTTTTGGTAATCTTCAATAATTCGCTGATTCATCCGCTGTCCGGCCTCCGGATCCGACGCAAGCGTTAGATATTCGGATGCAACGTCCAGCCGGGTCCGGGCCATTTCGCGCTGGGCACTGTTAAGTACGGCCTGGAAGAAGGGCCATTCTTTATACATGCGCCTGAGATCAGAACCGTGATCGTTCAGAAGCTTTTCAAGCCCCTCCCCGGCACCATACCACCCAGGAACAATATAGCGAGTCTGCGTCCAGGCAAAAACCCACGGAATCGCACGCAGGTCGTCAAAATCTACATGATGCACCGAGCCGCGAGAAACGGGACGGGATGCAATCGGAAGGCGGCTGATCTGCTCAATCGGCGTAGAGGACGCGTACCAGGGCCAGAACTCAGGATCGTCAATCAGTTTCCGGTACGCCTTCATGGATACGTCCGCAATCCGTTCCATGATGACGGCATCCTCCTGTACATCGGCCACGCGAAGCGGTGCAATCATCATCGCCCGTACAATCTGCTCCAGATGCCGGTGCGCAATGGCGGGCAGGGCATACCTGAACGAAATCACCTCCCCCTGCTCCGTAAATCGGATCCGGCCGTTATGGATGATACGGGGCATTGCAATGATTGCCTGCCCGGCACGTCCACCACCACGGCCAACCGTCCCCCCACGGCCGTGAAAGAGCCGAAGGTCAATCCCGGCATCTTTGCAGATCTTCCCGATGTGCCTCTTTGCCTTATGCAGCGCCCAGTTTGCCATCCAATACCCTCCATCCTTATTGCTGTCAGAATAGCCAAGCATCACCTCTTGCATCATGTTGCGCTCTGCAAGATGTTTCCTGTATACCGGATGCTCGAACATATTCGTCAGCAAGACCCCCGAAAGATCCAGATCCTCAATGGTTTCAAACAATGGAACCACATCAATAGGGGAGCGCACAGTATCCCCCTCAATCTGCCAAAGGCCAGTTTCCTTTGCAAGTAATAGAACCTCCAGCACATGACTCACCGCATGCGTCATGCTGATCACATAACTCCCCAAGGCATTGGGCGACCATTCAACCGTCTCCCGGATCACCGCAAAGGTGTTAAGGACTTCCTGAACATCCTCTGCCAGTTCAACCCCGTGTGGCAGAAGCGGGCGGGGATTCTGGAGTTCTTTTGTCAGGAGATCCAGTTTTTGATTCTCGGTTAACCCCAGATAGTCATCACAGACTCCCGAAACCTTGAACAGGGCACGCACGGCATTGCCGTGATGCCGGCTGTGCTGCCGTATATCCAGAGAAACCATATGGAATCCAAAGGCCTGTGCCTGCGCAATGAGTTTGCCCAGGCGGCCATGAGATACCAAGTTCTCGTATCCCATTTCCGTAAGGGCGCGGGCAAGTAACCGTAGATCTTCGACAAAACTCTTGCTGTTGTAGATCGCATAATCTCCATCACGGGCCAACTTGATCCGTCGCATCATAAAGGTGATTTTCTGCCGGAAGGGTTCCTGCACAAATTGACGTGCTTCGTGAGCAGTCAGATGGAGCACAGTTTCATCCCGATCAACAGACTCGTAGAGCGCCGCAGGGATTTTCAACTTCAGTTCAGAAATGCTCAGGTCTCTGCGCAACAGACGTAGATCCTCCAGATAGCGGGCAAGTGCTGTTCTGCGATGCATGGAAAGGGTTTCCCGGGTGACCTCTGCGGTCACATTGGGATTCCCGTCCCTGTCTCCGCCAATCCATGACCTGAATTTTAAAAATACAGGTACATCCACTGTCTGGTTGTAGTGGCGCTCAATGGCATTGACCACATCCTTATGGATGCGCGGGATCGTCTCCCAGATTGCATTTCGAAGGTAATGGAGTCCATTCTCAACCTCGTCAATCACAGTCGGCTTCCTTGCACGGACTTTATCGGACGCAACCAGCAATCCAACCTGATTATGGATTTGATGAAGAATCTCATCACGTTCGCCCGGGGTGGGTTTGTTATAGCGTAACTGGTCAATGAGGGAGGCCAGATACTGTTGTTTATACAAAATGGTTCTACGGCGTGCCTCGGTGGGATGGGCGGTCAGTGTGGGCTGTATATCAAGGCAGGATACAATCTTCAGGACATCTTCCAGTTTGTAACCTGCACGTCGAAGAATCCCAACCGCTTCATCAATAGACTCCACACGATCAACCTCAGGAAGAAGGCGTGCACGCTCCCGATTAATCCGAATAATCTCCTGCTGCTCACTTTGATTAACCAGATAAAAGAAGGTGGTAAATGCACGCAGCAGCCATTCAATCTCCTCAAGCTCCAGCCCTTTGATTCGCTCAATTACCTGAGTTCTCAGATGTGGTTCATGCTGCGTAATTGCCTGTTTGGTTAACCGCCGTAATTCTTCCACCAGACCCAGTACTTCAGGGCTGGCCTGACGTTTAATAACACGGCCTAGCAGGCCGCCCAGTAGGTTAATCTGTTCGCTCAGGGGTACGGAAATTCCCGTTCCCTGTGATTCAAAGCGCAATTCCTGCCAAGAATTCATGTTGAGTGTTTTGTGATAATGGGGGCGTATAGAGTGCAAAACTCTTTGTCCAGTATATCGGCTCGATTCCCTTTCCAGCCATGCGGTTGTACGCCTGTCATTGAGTCTTGCTCACCGTAGGCCAGTGCTTTCCAGACCTTTACGGTAGTCTATTCCAGTATGGATTCTATGGTTTTTGGAACGAATCTGCTAATGTCTGTGCCTGATATGGATCCCTCTGGAGGGGAGTGACTGTGTCCTGTGCTGCCCGAACTGCGGTTCCTCTACCGCCCGGATTCAAAATGCCAAATGTTGCACCCATTGATCCTGATTCCATAGTTCGACGGGGCCAATCCATACGACTGTTTAGATGCGATCCATGCCTGTCGGATACGGTGGATCTGCATTGATCTGTCTCCTCGCAGAGGCATTCAATGACGAAATGTATCCGTCTCTTATCCAGGATATGCAACTGCTCTGGCAGGGGCCGTAATGGGCGGGCAGCATTCAGGAACGGCATCTTGTTGTTATGCAGTGTAACTGGCTGATTACAGGCAAATTATGCCGATTGGACACGGTTTTGAGAGAAATATGGCCATATCCGCTCAAAATAGCCCCTTCGTTTTCAGCAAATGGCACAATTTTAGAAAATTTTAGTGTAACTTGTTCGGGCGGTGCAAAAAACTGCCAAATCCATGTTGCCTGATCACCAAAATACACTTTTAAAGTGACTAAAGCGAAGCTAATTGAGAGAATTTCAGAGAAAACCGGCTTAACCAAGTTGGAAGTAAAAGCCGTTTTTATTGGATTCTGGGAAACCATTGAGGAGGCGTTGGCGCAGGGGGATTCCATAGAACTTCGCGGGTTCGGTTCATTTCGAATCCAGGATCGCCCAGCCCGCAATGTACGGAACCCATCAACAGGCGAGACCATGCGCATTGAAGCCAGAAAAGTACCCGTCTTCAAACCCTCAAAAGATTTGAAAGACCGTATTAACAGAGGGAGTTCCGGGTAATATGGAGATTTGTGCAGAATGCGGGGCACGAATTTTCATAGATTGTGATCGGTGTGATCTGTGCGGATGGATCGTGGACAGAGATGTTACGGGTCAGTCCAAAGAAAATCCAGGGGGAAGCGTTTACTGTAATTCATGCAGGCAGGAGATGCCGGGCGCATCCAACTTCTGTTCGCAATGTGGTGAGAAGCTGCAGAAGATCCATGCAAAGCGCCCCTCCCTGCATCCTTCATCTCCTAAGCCGCGCAAGCGGGCCGCGAACGTAGAATCGGGGGTAGGCGTACATGTCTTTGCCATTATCGGTGTTGGGGTATTTCTGGTGGTTGCATTATTTACCGTCACCACGGTCAGTAAGCGAGTATCGCCATCGCAGCAGCCGATCCTCTCTGCTGCGCCGCCAATGACGGAGACTGCCTCACAGACACCACTTTCAGGTCCGCTGGCGGACCAAATCAATGAACTGGATGCGGCGATTGAACGTGATACCAGCGCACTCTCGGTGGTGCTAAAACGTGAGAAGATCTATGTTCTGGTCGAAGGAGGGCGACTGGATATGGCGGCGGCAATGCAGTCCCGGATTGCCGAGGAAACGGGACTGGTTGACGACTGGAAGACGGCCGGCGACCTGTACTACGAATGGATGGCAGACGAAACGCAACCGCAAACACGCAGTATTGCTGCAGAACAGGCCGTGAATGCGTATCAGAGAGTTTTGGGATTGACCCCCGGCAACCTTGATGTTCGTACGGATATGGCAACTGCGTACTTGAATACGGGGAGCCCGATGCTCGGGGTTACAGAGATTAAAAAGGTGCTTGAAGATGACCCCGATCACTTAAATGCCAACTTCAATTATGGACTCATGCTTGCACGGATTAACCGCAGTGAAGAGGCAATTCGTCAACTGGAGCGAGTACTCAATTTAGCGCCCGATTCAACCTCAATGCACTATCAGCGTGCAGCGATGCTGATTGCAACGATCCAGGAACAAACCAATTTGTGATGCGGCTTTTTCTGGTCGCAGTCTTTCTGGCTTCCGGATGTAGTCCAGGTACGGATACTCCGAACATCACCGTCTTTGCCGCCGCCTCTCTGACCGATGCACTCCATGAATTAATCGGACGATTTGAACTCCGGCAACCGGAGATAACCGTCCATACCCACATCGGTCCAACCTCGCTGCTGGCAAGACAAATTCAGCAGGGTGCCCCTGCCGATCTACTGATGGCTGCCAGCCCTGACTGGATCAATTATCTGCAGGAGCAGAACCTGACATCCGGGCCGGGAGTTACGTTCGCAGAGAATACATTGGTGGTGATTGGTACATCGGCAACGGACACAATGACCAGTCTTTCAGAACTCTTAACTGTGGAACGGCTCGCAATGGCAGATCCTGCACATGTTCCCGCAGGGATCTATGGTAAAGAGGCACTCCAGTGTGCGGGGATATGGGATACATTAGAACCCTCGGTGATTCCGACCTTAGATGTGCGGGCAGCGCTCACCGCAGTACTTAGCGGGGCGACGGATGTGGCCATCGTTTACAGGTCGGATGCGATGCTTGCACCTGAACTGCGGGTATTGTTCCAGGTACCGGAATTGTGTGCACCAGAGATCAATTATGTAATCTCTGGAATTCGCGGAACCAGTTCTCCCGAAGCGGTGGAGGCCTTCATGACGTTTGTGACCGATTCGCTTCAGTCGGACATATGGGACCGATTCGGATTCAATTCCTAAACCGATGGATGCTTTCGGACAGGAGTGGTCCATTATCCTGTTATCGGCCCGTGTTGCGACGGTCGCCATTGTAATTACGATCATTCCTGCAATCATGACAGCCTGGTATCTGGCTCGAAGGCGATCACCATTCACATTTGTGATTGAGAATCTTGTTCAACTCCCGCTCGTTCTTCCACCGGTTGTTACAGGGCTGATACTTTTAACATTGCTTGGCCCCCGTGGCAGAATTGGAAGTCTGTTGAACAATTTTTTCGGGCTGGAACTGGCGTTTACCAGCATGGGAGCGGCAATTGCAGCCGGAGTGATGGCATTCCCCCTAATCGTTCAAACCTTTCGCCTGGCGATTGAGCAGATTGATCCTGAATGGGCGGAAGTCGTATCGGTTTACGGTGGAGGCCGCTGGGCAGTCTTTCGGTGGGTAACTTTCCCGCTTGCGACAAGAGGGATCCTTGCGGGTATTATACTCGGGTTTGCACGGGCGATTGGGGAGTTTGGGGCCACGATTGTCTTTGCGGGGAATATCCCGGGACGGACCCAAACGGTCCCGCTTGCCGTATTCACAAAACTTGGACAGGTTGGCACGGAGGCATCTCTGATCCGACTGATTCTGGTCGCGGCTGCCCTGAGTGTCCTCAGCCTGTCTATCTATGCTTTTTTAAGGAAATTATATACATGAGTGCCCATGTGCACCATGCTCTTTTTGGTGCTTCATCATCCGTTGCCCGGTTGCAGGCTTGCGCTCCGCAAGGACAGGTCTTATATAGGCTCCACAACCCGTTCGGCACAGTTCATGCCAGGACGCCATCCCCGACGCCCGGATATTTACGGACGCATTCGTGTCCGCATTCGCCTGATACCCGCACGCCAGACATAGAAACTCGGACTGCCTTTGCCGATTCTTTGCGTTCACATAGGAACACTTGCTGCATGTCTGCGATGTATAATGTGGGGGTACCTTGATCACCACGCCTCGCTCCCGCAGGAACTGCTCCAGTATCGCCCATCCTGTTCCCAGTATTGAGCGGTTCAGTCCTGCTTTCTGCTTCACCTTCCTGCCCGGATTCTCCACCGTTCCTTTCGCGCTTGCGGTCATACCCTTGATTTTCAGGTCTTCCAGAATGACAAGCGTAGAGATTTCGGTGAGTGATAAGGCAATATGACGCAAGTCATTCCTTCGGATGTTCTTGATCTTGCGTTCATGGCGTGCGATGGTTTTCTTTCGTCTCCTCCAGGAATAACTTCCTTTCTGTTTTTTCGCTAGCCGACGTTGAAGCTTCTTGATGCGCTTTTCAATACCCGAGGTGTCGGTCAGATAGAAGATCCTTCCCGCACTGTCCGCAACCTGCCCGCAATTGCGGTCGACCCCAATGCCAATGCCGTCCGCATCTTGTACGATAGCGTCCACTTCATAGACGACCGTCATATACCAGTTCCCATTTTCTTCAAAGATGCGGGCCGTCTTGGGCACCGGGTTTGTATAGCGGTTCACTCGATAAAATCGTAGCATCTTCATATACATGCCCCGCTTTAACCGAAAATACCCGTTCTTTGAAAACATCTTCCCCCCTGATACATCTACGGTGAAACTTTTTTTCGCCTTGCCCCTTTTCTTGAATCTGGGCAGCCCCC
>JAJECV010000124.1 GCA_022821875.1 Rhodothermales bacterium | reverse complement strand
GATCTTTCCACCATAGGTTTCTCATGGTAAAATAGAAAATGAAGATTTTAAGAATTCGAGCCTCGTTTCTCACGGAAACCGGCCCTGTGAGGGCTTGAACGCACCATTGTAAGATTGATTCCCGTTTTTGCCAAAATTTTTAAAAATTCTTCAACTGACCATTGTAAATCTCCACCAAAAATATTAACGAAAAAATCCGCAAAGAAACAATCTAAAACCACATTCTATCGAATCAACTGCTCAAATCTGGAGTTCATGTCCAAGCACTATATATCGCAACGGTGAGTTCCTTTTTAACGGTACTGCACCGGAGTGTCAGGTGAGCATCGCTGCTGCCGATAGAGATGTCAAACCAGTACTGTGGTCTGGGAGTACGCCCAATACTCAGAGGCGTATCAATGCCGGATGCATAATCCTTAAATCCATCCCAGAAGCGCAGATAAAAGAACTTCGTGTCTGTGATACTTTTTTCGGTGGTTCCAGTTCTTTTGATGGTTTTGGTCCATGAGTTGGGCTGAACGATGATCGTAAATTTGGGTGCAGGTGGAGATTCTTCAATCTGATATACCTCCGTTTTTACCAGAAAAAAGGAGATCTCATCGTCAATGTGATCATTGAACCATTCGATGGCTCTCTGATGCTCTTCGGTTGCGTCCCTCACCACCCAGACAATGATGCATGCGTCAAAATTAGCCGCATAGGTCAGCAGCTGGCCCAGATGGGAATGGTCCGTTTTTGCCAGTTGGTTTTCAATGATGATTTTAACCCCCGTATCACTCTCCTCCGCAGTGATGTCGACAAAATATCGGCCTGCATTCGCCTCGGTCTTGATGTTTTCGGCGAAAACCCCAATCTCATCCAGAAGCAGGTGGAGATTGTCCTTCTTGGCGAGCCATGGGGTAAAATCTTTGTCCTCACGTTTCCATATCTCCCGAAGGGGGATGCGTTTCAGTGTGGACAAGTTGTGGACAGTACTCATTGATTGGTTTTATAGCGGATACGCAAGCAGGTAGAACCTCTGAAGATCTAAGGCAGAGCGTGCTCTTGATTGGGTTGATAGGGGGCGCTTTACAGTTCTCTACGTCCCGTTTCGTCTCCAGATGTCTGACGGAAACGGTTGGTTTCTGTGATCATCATAGTGGAACACCGTTGTAGGTCTGGTTGGGATGATCCATCCAGAGCGGTATCTCATTTGGAACGCCGCTTTGAGCGGCCCTTTTTGCGGGCGGGTTTACGGCTTCGCTGCGGGGGGCGTTTCTTTGGAATGTACTTCACTTCCTGGAGATCAAATTCCTCAATCAGATCGTTGCTAAGATGTACACGAACCGTCCGCGAGAAGATATTCATGCTCATGACCCGTCCAGGGCCATTATGGGTATCCACTCTCGAATTTTTCAGGGGAAATTCCTCAAGGATCTTCATGTACTGCTCCAGCTCGTAATTCAAGCAGCATTTTAACTGCCCGCACCGTCCGGTCATTCGTTCCTGTGTAAGGGGGAAGTGCATCTTTTTTGCAGCCGATGCAGACACAGGGGGCATCTGCCGCATCCAGGAAGAGCAGCAGAGTTCTCTCCCGCACACCCCGAGTCCACCGATCCGGGCCGCTTCTTCACGGGGGGTTAACCGAAGAAATTCGACACGCGTCTTGAACCGCCGGCAAAGCTCGCTGATGACCGGCCGCATCATAATCCTGGTCTGCGCAGTATAGAAGATGGAGAGCCGTTTTCGGTCAAACTGCCATTCTGCATCAACGAGTTTGATGGGGAGCTGACGTCTTTTAATGGTTGCTTTTGCAGCGAGCAGGGCCTCCTTTTCCGCTTCCTTGTTCTGATTGTAAATGTTTCGGTCATTGGATGAAGCCAGGCGCAGGACCTGGCCATAGTTCGGGTTTGACCTTGCACGAATATGTACGAGTTCACCGGCGAGCACGACCTGCCCGTAATCCAGGCCTCGTTGCGCAGAAACAATAATGTCGTCTCCCGCACGGACAGATATATTTCGTCTGTTTTGGTACACTTTCCTGCGCCGGCCCTTGAATGCGACCTCCACCAGATCACAGTGATCCCGACCGGCATCTTTGGAGGATGACGGAAGCCAGTCAAAAATCTGAACGGAGGGACAACTATCGCTGCATCCACCGCCGCCGTAGCCAGCCAGTGAACTTTCACGACAGCCGCAGGAACCGTTTGCATTACATGCCATGATGAATTCGGTTATTCCAGAAAGAGGTCTTGCATACCGGAATAGAATTTACGCTCTGGATTAAACAACGTTCAAAGGATCCCTTGTGAAAGACAGGATCCAGACCCGACAGGATGGCTTTTTGCGGTGGCTGCGCTACGAGGAGATAGTCCTGAAACTTGTAAGGGGCTGGAACAGCCTGCCGTCATGGGGACTTCGCATCGCTTTGCCCAGGTTTATGGACAGGTTCGTCAGCAAGAGGGTCGTGTTCACATTGGATTCGGTCAACAGCAGCGCCTCTTCTACTAAGCTGCACATAGCATTCAGATCAGCACTTTGAAGGTTCTGGTTGAATTTTGAAATCTCCTGCTTCTGATCCCGGTTTGTGATCGGTGCATTTTCTCCAATTGTCCGGTACAGTGCAACATCACGAATCCAACTCAAAAGAAGCCGCAGCAAATTCCGAATACGATCCCGGCTGACTTGACTGATCTCTGCGATCAGGTCCGTTTGCGGAACAAACTTTCCGGTAAAGGCCAATCGGAGAAAGGTCAGAACGCGTTCCCGGTCCCGTCGGAGTTCTTCGCTCTGCGTGAGCTCCAGTGCACGCAGATAAGATCCCTGAGTCATATTCGCTACAATTTCGGCAAGTCCCATCTCCACTCCCTTACGCTCATGCAGCGCTCTGGCGATCGTCTCTGGCGAAAGATTCTCAAATGCCACATGCTGACAGCGGGACAGGATTGTCTGCAGGAGCAGGTCCTTTCGGGATGTCGTCAGAATAAACAGTGTATCGGGACCCGGCTCTTCAAGAAGTTTCAGGAATGTATTTGCCGCCTGTTCGCGGATTGCATCAATATCGGTAATGATTGCGATGCGATAGCGTCCCATGAGGGGACGCATCATCATCCTCTGGCGTAAATGCAGGTTGATCCGCTCCACAGAATAAAAGGCCTGCTTCAGTCTTCTAGTCTCCCGTTTTGCAGATCCCAATGTGGGAGCGCGAACAAAGTCTACCGCAGCATACGGGTCTTCGGCCAAACGCTGAATCCGTTCAGCGACATCCTGGGGTTTTGCATCACTGGGTTCAGGAATCAGAACCTCAATGTCGGGATGTTCCAGCCGGGATGCCTGTTTACAAGGCAGGCAGGATTGCTCATCGTCACAATTTGGACATTGTAACTGTCGCGCAAATGCCAGAGCTACTGCTCGTTTTCCAGTCCCTTCCATGCCATGGAACAGATACGCATGAGCAACACGCCCGGAATCGACCGAACGTCTTAGGATCTCAATGACTTTTTGCTGTCCGATAATGTCGTTCCAGTGCATGCGTTCAAACGAAATCGTGCTTTATGTACCTGATGTCCACTTAACTGAGTGCAACCCGTTTCGGACTGTCTTCGTTCAAGGTGAGCATGGCGTGGTAGCTCAGTTGGTTAGAGCGTGCGACTCATAATCGCAAGGTCGAGAGTTCGAGTCTCTCTCACGCCACCCTCTCCTGTCGTATTGGCGCATCCGGTGATCGGGCCGCTATCCTCCAAATGCCAGGGACATGATCGGGATCCACAATCAACCGCCGGGAGACCATCTCTTGAAATTCGGAGAATGTGCAGGCCTAAAGCCGGTTTGAATCAAGAAGTTCATTGATCATATCTTCGTGATCCGGTCTGACCAGAGCAAGGATTGCATGATGCGGTACGATGAAGAATCTGGTTTGTTTGTAGGTGAACTCAATGGCCTCCTTACGCTGGTAGAAAGCCAGATCTCCAACCGCTGCCTCCAGCGGCAGATATCGTCCAATCTTTTTGGGCTCAGCCCAGGGCTCATGGTCGGAGTAGTCCGGATTAGGGATGAGATGGCCGGGGCCGACCTGCTCGATACGTCCGGATCCAATCCGGTCACGCTCCGCTACGGATGCAGGCAGAACCAGCCCGGATTCTGTCTGCTGCTCTCCGCTATCGGGTTTTATGAGCACCCGGTCACCGACAATAATTAACGCGGACATGATTCCAGATGTATTCTGTGAAGGTTAAGGGCTCTTTTTTTGATCAAACGTCTTTCTTAGATAGATGATTGAGACGGCAGCAACAAATAACATCAGTGTTCCGGCCAAAGTACTGCCCAGAATGAAATAGCCGGTCGAAAAAAGGCATGTATACACCAGCACAACGCCTGCCCCCCACTGGCATGCCATCAAAGCGAGAGACGCATCCGACTGGACATCCGGGTGCAGGGCAGCCATCGGGCGCCAGCCAGGTCCGGCGGGTTGCACCAGAATGTAAAATGCTTCAAGTGTAGATGCATCCGTTGGTTTTGTCAGGAAGGTGACGGTAAGCCAGAGGACGGTCGTTACCCCGACAACAACGAATAAGTTGGTGGGGAAGGGAGCCTGAATTCCAGGGATCGGGACCCCAAATAAGGTGAGAAGTACCATTACAACAGGAGCCAATGTCGCCACGAGTTCGCTCCATGCATTGATCCTCCACCAGTACCAGCGAAGGATCAGAACCGTTCCCAGTCCTGCCGATGCGGTAATAATCAGGGCCCATGCCTGACTGATTGATTCAAGTTGGGTCGCCAGAAGGATACTCAGCAATCCCACGATGAATGTGAGTACACGCGAAATGAAAACATAGTGACGCTCGCTGCGGTCCGGTCTTACAAATCTTCGCCAGAAATCATTCACCAGATAGGAAACGCCCCAGTTTAATTGCGTGGAAATCGTGCTCATAAATGCGGCTAAAAATGCCGCAAACACGATACCAAGGACACCAACCGGCAGGACATCCCGCATGACGAGGATAAAGCCCTCCCGCGAATGGGTAAGATCAGGGTAGAGGACCAGTGAAGCCAGCGCAACAAGAATCCACGGCCAGGGGCGGATGCAGTAATGGGCAATCGTAAACAGAAGCGCAGAAAAGGTCGCATCCTTTTCAGTGGCGGTCCCCATCATCCGCTGGGCACTGTACCCGCCGCCCCCCGGCTCCGAACCCGGATACCAGCTGCTCCACCACTGAATCCCGATGAAAGCAACAAATGCGGGGATTGACAGCGCAAACGCGGCAACCGCCCCCGAGGCTTCCCCAATGGTGGGAAAAAAGCGAAAGGTCTCTGCAGGCAGGTGGGATTTGAGACCGGCGATTCCGCCGACTTCGGGGACCCGAAGCACAAATATCGCCATCAGAATGGAGCCGATCATGGCCAGAGTAAATTGCATGACATCCGTCACGGCAACCCCCCATAAGCCGGACAACAGAGCAAAAACGGAGACCAGGACCACCAGGAGGCTGACGACCACTAATGCGGCACTCATGTTGAGCCCGCCGATCGAAATTGCAGCATGCCCAAGGATGGTAAGTTCCGGCCAAAGTACATGGATGGCCGTTTCCATTGCAAGCGAGACCCAGCCAATGATGATGATATTCAGGAACAGGCCGAAATAGATGGCCTTGATGCCGCGAAGCCAGGCCGCCGCCGGTCCAGAGTAGCGGACTTCTACGAATTCAACATCCGTTTGAATCCCGCACCGCCGCCACAGGCGTGCAAAAAAGAATACCGTCAGCATCCCGCCAAATGCAAAATTCCACCAGATCCAGTTACCGGCAATGCCATCCTGTGCCACCAGTTCGGTGACCGCCATCGGTGTGTCGGCTGCAAACGTCGTTGCAACCATGCTGATTCCCGCTAACCACCAGGTCATTCGACGTCCGCTCAGGAAAAACTCAGATGTGTTCTGCCCCGCACGTTTCGAGTAGTACAGGGCAATCCCGATGGCGGCCAGGAAGTAGAGGCCAACAATGGTCCAGTCAAAGAAGGTCATGTTGATGATGGTTTTGTGAAACAAAAATATATACTGGCGCGAAAATGATCCCTGTGTTAAGGTAGGCAATTCCATCGGATTCTGTGTACAATCCTATCCGTAAGCATTACGGCAGTGTTTCAGACCAGAGAACCTAACTAGTCCCACGGGGCTTCATCTGCCCGATTTTCATGTTCCCGGGCGGTGCGGACTCGTTCTGGTCCTGCCAGATTCTCGCGATCCGGCAGGCGGGCGAGGGCGGAAAGTCTGATTGGGAACAGCCTCTGACGGGGTACTGGAAGTCATTCGCAGGCCCGATAATGTCGAGCCGATCTGGCCCCGTTGGGGTCGCCTGGAGCGGGCGTGCCGTCAATGAGGATGGTGTTCCCCGGCGTGGATTGGGGGACGGGTTCACGCTCCCATTCGAAGTGGGGAGCGTCTGGATAGAGTGCAAGACAGGAGCGTCTGTGTGACGTTGATGTGCAGGATCCGACGTGGACCCGGTCTTCTGGAGAGTGTGGAAGAGAAGGCGTGAGGAAGGTGGCGTTGAGCGGGATTCTTGATGGCTCAGATATGCCTCCAGTGTGCGTTTTTTTTTTGTAGAGCCCCGGCATCGCGGATCACTCTGTGCCGCACCGTTTTACTGATTGAATCCCGACTCTTTGGACGGATATATTGTATCCAATGGCCAAATAGGTGATGGTCCGAGTGGTAGTGCAGGTCAATCTGGCAGGGATTCTCCCCTATCCGGGCCGTAATTCTCCAGAAGCCAGTCGTGCATGGACGGAACCGGGATGGCGAAGCGCCCGTTCCGGTTGTCGATCACCCCCTGCGCAAGGGCTTTGTCGAATATCTCCTGGGCCTCTCCCGGTTCCCGGCATACCTCTTGAATGCAGTCCAGGATCACGGAATCCGTCTGTGTGGAATCCGTCCGCGCGGCTGCGAAGGCCTGAGCAATCGCCTGCCGATGCCGCTCTGGTAATCCATCCAACCTGGATCTATAGTATTTTGCACGTTGATCCCGGCCGGTCTCCAGTACCGCCTCCAGCCCCGCCGGGGTCATGCGCCGCCGGTCCGCCCGCACCTGGAGTGCTGCCGGCTGTGCATAGGAAGCGATATGTTGCGGCCAGCCGTGCGTTTCCTGCCGGATTGCCTCCACCCACGGGCGGATATCCCCACGGGCCAACCCCTCCATCTGAAGCCAGTCCGCTATGACTTTCCGCTCTGCCTCCGGTTTTAGCGGACCCAACTCGGCGTAGCAATTGGCTTTGAATCTGGACACACCGAATTTGCGGAACGCCTCCTTCGTGGAGCTCAGTCCTGCGACAGCCAGCATCACCGGCCGTCCCAGTCTGCCATTATGGATCGCATCAAGAAGGATCGTGACATGGGCGGCGTGTTCGCCTGGGGTACGCTTTGCCAGCACCTGCGCCTCGTCCAGAAGGAGTACCAGCCGCTCTTCACCGCTCTGCAGCACCTGAATCGTGTCGCGGGGGGCGGTGATTTTCCTGGATTTATAATTGATCCGGGCACCTACCGTCAGCGCGGACAGTACTCCGAGTCTCCCCTTTATCCCCCCTGACCAACTCCCCATCTTCTTAGTCTCCTCGCCCCGCCCCAATGCATCAAGCAGGGTGGGGATATCCCAGAGTGCACTCAAAGGAATCTCTGCTGCCTTCCACCCGTCTTTCTCCGCCACCCCCGCACACTCATGGAGCAGGGCGCTCTTGCCTGCCCCGGGCGCGGCCTGGATCAGGAACGTGGTCCCCTTCGACCTGTCATCCGCCGCATACTTGAGTCGAATACGGAAGGCATTCAGTATGTTGTCCCGACCGTGGAAGTACTGGGTTTTTCCCCGATCATCTATATGGTCTCCCCAATTTACGAAATCACTCATGGCGCATAGCGGCAACTATGAATAGCACAGGGAATGGTTTTGTCAACTGTTTGTTCCGCTAGCGAATAATGAGGGGCACCATGGAAGCGGTGACCAGAGGCTCAACTCGATAAATCCTTCGCCTTTGGGCGATCCGGGCGTGCGTTATATTTGTCCCGCTACCGCCGTATCATGTTCTGCGTCTGGTGCAGGATTCCACCCACACGCATCTTCCCGAAGTACACGCCGCTCGCCTTCAGTGCATGTTCCCACCGCATCTAGTGCACCCCGCGGTGGTATGCTTAATCCGTCACCGCTCCCGTTCTGCGCCCCGGTACATCAGATACATCCGGCCGGATCGTGGTGGACCTCCGGTGTACGGAATGCAAGCACCGTCTCGTTCGTTAATGGATTCGGATAATTCCCGTGGAGCATGAATTCGTCTATTAGAATCTCTGCTGCAGCCTCCCTTGAGGGGATTCGGCATCCACCGCTGTTGTACGGGATGCCAAACAGTTCCAGGACTGCTTCCGTGTCCTCGCCATTGATCCCGTTCACACGTGAGATTGATCGCCGTGATCAGGCTGGTCGGGATTCCACGATTCTGCCGCGCCTCCCGTTCCTGGTTTTCCAGAGTCCGCTGTCGGTCCCCGTTCAGATCCATTCAGGACTATGCGGAAATACCGAAAGTTCGTGGCAGTGTATGTATGTTTCGCAATCTGCGATGAGTATGACTCCAATGCAACGCAAGATCGTATCACCGTTGATAGGATTTGATCCTGCACCAGCATCTGAACATATTTTTCTTAAATCGTAGACGTGTGCAGCCGGGAAATCCTGATTTTGGCAGTATTTTTAGAGAAATAACCTAGATCTGTGTTGCGGGAATGGACCATACAGCCTCTGCGCCGCTTCATGAACTTGCGAATTCAAGATATCTGAATTATGCGCTGTCGGTGATTACCAGCAGAGCGCTGCCGGATATTCGGGACGGATTGAAGCCGGTGCAGCGCCGGATCCTGTACGCCATGTTTGCGGGGCTTCGTTTATATCCTGATTCAAGGTACAGGAAGAGTGCGACGATTGTCGGAGATACCATGGGAAAATACCACCCGCATGGGGACAGTGCAATCTATGATGCAATGGCACGGATGGCACAGGCTTTCTCTCTGCGTGATCCGCTGGTGGATGGGCACGGTAATTTTGGATCTATTGACGGGGATCGTCCCGCCGCAATGCGGTATACCGAGGCAAAATTGCAACCGCTGGCGATGGCCTTTCTGGAGGAGATCCGCCAGAATACGGTCCCGTTCCGGCCAAACTTTGATGCAACCCTGTCCGAGCCGGTGGTCCTGCCTGCACGTGTCCCGAACCTGTTAGTCAATGGAGCCACCGGAATTGCGGTCGGGATGGCGACGAGTATTCCGCCCCATAACCTTGGTGAAGTGGTGAGCGGTGCCATTTACATGGTGGAATCCCTGCTTCGGCGATCCGATCATGTCTGGCCATCCAATGCAATCAAACGCCTGTTGGATCGCCATATTCTAGGGCCGGACTTCCCAACCGGCGGCAGGATGATGAACTCCAAAGAGGAGTTGCAGCAGATCTACGAGAAAGGGGATGGGACAATTATTCTGCAAGGGACTTATCAGGTGGAACACAAATCAAAGGTGGTCATCACCTCCATCCCCTATGCCGTCAATAAAAGCGATCTGGTTGAAAAGATTGCCCATCATATTGGCGATGGGCGGGTCCCGCAACTGCTGGATATCCGTGATGAATCCACGGATGATATTCGGATTGTGATGGATTTGAAGCGGGGAGCGAATGTGGATGCCGCCATGGGCTATCTGTATAAGTATACGCCTCTGGAGTCACGATTCCATGTTAATCTGACCTGTCTGCTCCCGACGGTGAATCCGCAGGTTTGCGAACCAAAGCGGATTAATCTACAGGAAGCGCTTGAGCATTTTCTGCGGTTCCGGCTGGAGGTGGTCACGCGAAGGCTGCGCTATGAATTGCAGCAGCTGGAAGAGAGGATCCATATTCTGGATGGCTTCGATAGAATTTTTGATGAACTGGATGAAGCAATCAAGATCATCCGGGCTTCAAGGAATAAGGCCGACGGAGCACAGCGCTTACGTCACCGGTTTCTGCTTTCCGAGCCTCAGGCAAATGCCATCCTCGAAACGAGGCTCTATAAACTCTCACAACTGGAGATCAACGCCGTACGGGAGGAACTCGAAACGAAGCGGATACGGGCTAAGGAAATCCGGGATCTGCTGGCGGACGAACTGGCACGCTGGAAACTGGTTCGGAGTGAGTTAAAAGAAGTCCGGCAGAAATTTTCCACGCACCGGCGCACCACACTGGCAACCGGGGAGGAAGGCACCTATGAGTATTCGGAAGAAGACTTTATTGTGGACGAGGATGCGGTAGTGATTGTGACCCGTGCCGGCTGGATCAAAAGACAGCGGTCCTATACCGAGATTCAGTCCATTCGTGTTCGGGAGGGGGATGAGGTTGGCTGGGTGCTGGGTACAGGGACACGGTTTACCGTGGTGCTCTGGACGAATTTTGGACGGGCATATACTGTTCGGACTAATGATATTGTCAGTACGACCGGGCATGGGATCCCGTTGCAGAAATTATTTGATTTCAAGGATAAGGAGCGGGTGGTCGGCGTGATTTCCTGCGATCCCAGAGTTTTTCGAACAGGCAAAACCTCCGAGGAAGAAATGCCTGCTTTCGGGTATCTGGTAGCTCTTACCGCGAAGGGGATGGTCGTTCGGCAGTCGCTGGAGTTGTTCTCCGATGTATCCACGCGAAAGGGGAGACTCTGTGTGCGTCTGAGTGAGGGGGATGAGATTTTTGGGGTGTGGCCGGCGATGGGGGATGAATTTGTCTCAATGGTTTCCCGGAAGGGCCATGCGCTAATTTTTTCGGTAGAGGAGATCCCTGTGATCGGGGGGCCGGGGAAAGGGGTCATCGGGATGCGGATGGGGACGGACGATATCCTGATTGGTGCCAGTGTGAGTGCCCAGATGCGGGAGGGGGCAGCCGCCGAAACTTCACGCGGGCGGCAGGAGATCATTCGCAGAACCAAGTATGAGGTTAGGCGCAGGGGCGGAAAAGGGCGCAAAATTATTCAACGCGGCGAACTGTCTCCCGTCCCCGCGGAACCAATGAAAATCCAGTTACCATGAGTTCCTATTCCGGCGCAGATATTATTGTCCTTGAAGGCCTGGAGGCTGTCCGCAAGCGCCCCGGCATGTATATCGGGGGCACCGGCAAACCCGGGCTCCATCACCTGCTCTGGGAGATTGTGGATAACGGGGTCGATGAAGCGGTCAACGGGCATGCAGATTGTATTGAAGTGACGCTCCATAAAGATGCAGCAAGTGTGACAGTCCAGGATAATGGGCGCGGAATTCCGGTGGATCCCCACCCGCAGAAGAAAATCCCTGCCCTGGAAGTGATCCTGACGACCCTGCATTCCGGGGGGAAATTTGAGGGGGATCAGTATGTGACTTCCGGAGGCCTGCACGGGGTAGGGGCCTCCGTCGTAAATGCGCTCTCCAAAGAACTGGTCGCCAGAGTAAAACGTGGAGGTACGATCTATGAGCAGCGGTTTCAGCGGGGGCGGCCGGTGAGCAAACTCAAGGATCTCAACAAACGCACGCGCTTAACGGGAACCAGCATCTACTTTGCTCCAGATCCGGAAATTTTCGATTCGGTTACATTTGATGCAGGCCGCATCCGCACACAGCTTGAGATTAAAACCTATCTGAATCGCGGACTGCGTATCCTTTTCCGTGATGAAAGTCAGGGGGAGGAGGTGGAGTTTGTGCATGAGGGAGGCATTGTGGATTATCTGGGGCATCTGATCCGGGCGGATGGCGTATCGCCAGTGCATCCGGAGGTTTTTTCCATCCAGCAGGATACATTTGAGGATGGTGTACGGCTGGAGATTGCCCTCCAGTGGACCGAGTCCACGCGTGAATGCCTTAAATCGTATGTCAACGGGATCCCCACCAGTGACGGGGGTACGCACGAGCAGGGTTACAAGGATGCCGTCCGAACGGCCGTTCGATCCTGGATGGATACCCATAACGCCATCCCGCGCGGCGTAGAGGTGACCCCCGAGGATATCCGTGAAGGGCTTTTTGGGGTCATCAATATGTTTATGGTGGATCCGCAATTCCAGGGGCAGACCAAGGATAAATTAAATAACCCCTCTGCACGCTCACAGGTGAGCGGCACGGTACGCATTACGCTGGAGCAGTTCCTGAACTCCCATCCATCGGCCAGTGATGCGATTGGCGCCCGGGTGCTTCAGGCCGCGCGGGCACGTCAGGCGAGCCGTGCGGCGGCAAAGTCGGTCCGCTCCAGAGCACGGCAGCGGAGGCGGCTCACATTGCCGGGAAAACTGGCGGACTGCTCGTCCATGGATCCCGCTGCAGGCGAACTGTTTATTGTGGAAGGAGACTCCGCGGGCGGTTCCGCAAAACAGGGCAGAGATCGAAAAACGCAGGCGGTCCTGCCGCTGCGCGGAAAGGTGTTGAATGCGGAGCAGGCGACGGCCCAGAAGTTGCGGAATAATACCGAACTGTCAAATGTGGTTCAGGCACTCGGGTGTGGAATGGGGGCCAACCTTGAGCCTGATAAACTGCGTTACCATAAGGTGATCCTGCTCATGGATGCGGACTCGGACGGACATCATATTGCCACCTTGATGCTGACGTTCTTTTACCGGTACATGCGCCCGCTTATTGATCAGGGACATATCTATGTTGCGGAGCCGCCCCTGTATAGACTTGATGCCGGGAAACAGACCTACTGGGCACTGGACGAAGAGGAAAAAAGCCGGATTGAAAAACGGCTGAAGCGCAAGAATTCCCGCATCAAAATTGATGTACAGCGCTTCAAAGGTCTGGGCGAAATGATGCCGCAGACCCTCAAAGAAACCACACTTGATCCGGCGCGGCGCCGGATCCTGCAGGTAACCATCCCCGAAAAAACCCGCGCAGAGGCAACGATTGCCGGCCTGATGGGACGGGATTCCTCCGTCCGTTACCGTTTCATTATGGAGAATGCGTGGAAGGCGGAAGATCTGGATGTGTAGACGCTCGACGCTGCGCGGTAATGACACTTCCGCCGGCAACGAGCATCATCCCGGCAAGAGATAGGAGATTGGGGTAATCTCCAAAAATAACAACTCCCCAGACTACGGCAAACAGGACCTGAATATAGCTCATGCCCATGGCCCGGGAAGTGGGTTCCCGGTGCAGGCTGCGTGTCAGAAAGACCTGCGCGGTGTGCGTGCAGATCCCGATCCCAATCAGGATCAGCCACTCTGCAGGAGACGGGACTGCATAGTGCATGGCAACGAATGGGGTCGCGGCCAGTGCGGATACGAAGGAGAAGTAGAAAATGATGACCATCGCATGGTCCGTTTCACGGAGTTTGCGCACGGATACGAATGCAAGGGCGGCCAGGATTGCTCCCAGGATCCCCACCGCAACTGATGGCAGATGCAGTCGCTGCACACTAAAAATAAATTCGGGCTGGATGACGAAGATCACGCCAAGGATACAGATTATAAAGCCGATTACCATCCCCATAGTCAGGGGCTCCCGCAGGATAATGGTTGCAATGATCGCAGCGAGGCAGGGAGATACATAAAACAGGATCGTCGCTTCGGCAAGCGGGAGATAAATCAGTGTCCAGAAAAAACACATCAGCGCACCGAATCCGGTCACCCCTCGAAAGATCAGCAGTTTTTTATTGGTTCCCCAGACCGGGATCCGAAGGGTACGGATCGTCCAGTAGGCCAGCAGGCTCCCGACGACCCCTCGAACCAGCACAATTTGTCCTGTCGGGATGGCCGCAGAAATCAGCTTTACCAATAAGGACATCAGGCTGAAAAAGAAGACCGACACGATCATGTATCCCAGCCCGATGGAAAACCATGCGGAAGGCCGAATATTTTTCGCCGATGCGGGGCGGTGCAGCGACGGGAGAGTGCCTGCTCGCAGAGACATGTGAATCACGCGCCGGCAGTGAACCGGCAGATCGCGGTCATAGATATAAATGGGGAGATCCCCACACGAAAAGGATGCTACGTAGCGACCGTATCAAGGATTCGTTCAATCAGATCCGTTACAGAGATCCCATCTGCCTCTGCATTAAAATTAGCGATGATGCGATGGCGCAGCACTGCAACGGCCAGAGACTGTACATCACTGATCAGGGGCGTATATCTCCCGTCAATGGCGGCCAGTGCTTTTGCGCCAAGGATCAGATACTGCGAGGCACGCGGGCCGGCTCCGTATGCGATGTATTCATTCACGAAGTCGGGTGCTCCCTCACGGCTGGGGCGCGTACTTGCACTCAGGCGAACCGCATACTCAATCACATTATTTGCCACGGGGAGATGTCGGACGAGTTTTTGGTAGTCAATAAGTTCAGTCCGGGTCATGGCAGGGTCCACCGTGGCGGTCCGTCCGGCGGTCGTGGAGCGAACGACTTCAATCTCCTGCTCCAGAGATGGATAATCCAGCCAAAGGTTGAGCATGAACCGGTCTAGCTGGGCTTCAGGGAGCGGATAGGTCCCCTCCTGTTCAATGGGGTTTTGCGTGGCGAGTACAAAAAACGGCTCCTCCAGTTCAAATGTATTGCCTCCGGCCGTGACCCGATGTTCCTGCATTGCTTCCAGAAGTGCGGCCTGGGTTTTGGGAGGGGTCCGGTTGATCTCGTCTGCCAGCACAACGTTGGCAAAGATGGGACCTTTAACAAATTTAAACGCCCGCCCGCCGGTTCGTTTATCTTCCTCAATGATTTCGGTGCCGGTGATATCACCGGGCATGAGGTCGGGGGTGAATTGAATCCGGGTGAAATGCAGGGCCAGTGCGTCTGCCAGGGTGCGGATGAGCAGCGTCTTTGCGAGTCCGGGAACACCAATGAGCAGGACATGCCCCTGGGCCAGCAGACAGACCAGAATGTTCCGCACAATATCTTTCTGCCCCACAATGATTTTGGCAATCTCTCCTTCCAGACGTTTACATGCCGGGGGCAGGGCTTCGGCAAGAGCGGGGAAGGCCGCCTCTATGGAGGATGTTTCGTTTGCTGGTACTTGAGACATGAGATCAGTAGCGGGCTGGAGCATTTACGGATGGCGGCTGCATTTCGAGTGCTTTCCCGCGAAATTCAACAAAAACATCTTCGCGCAGCAAATCCAGCCACCGGCGCATTTCGAGAGTGCGCTTATTTTCCAGTGCCAGGGTTTCAATTCGAGAATAGTCGGTTTCAATGTTCACCCGGTGTGAGGGGACCTGGCGCTGGAGCAGTACGATATGCCAGGCGATATTTCCATCCAGAAGTGTAACCTCTGCCGGTTGGCTGATCTGCCCGATTTTGAGGGTGTCTGTGGTTGCTTTCCAGTCAGGGCCAAGGGCGTCGACAAACAGATCCCGTTCTCCTGAGTTGGGGTCAACGACACGTCCGCCGATTTCGGAGGAGGCCTCTTCGTCGGAGTGGCGCCTTGCCATGAGTTCAAAGGGAAGTTCATACGTCAGGATGGAATCACGCAGTACTTCAAGCTCTGCAATGGCTCTGGATGGATCCGAGCGTGATCGATCAATATTGATCAGGATATGACTGAAGTCTATGACATCTCCGACGCGCTCATTCACGCGCAGAATATGGTAGCCGAATGGGCTCTGGAACGGCTGGGATAATTCGCCCGGTTCAATGCGGGCGGCAATTGCGGCAAATTCCGGGACAAGGTCTGCCAGGGCCATATCTTCGTATCTCCCTCCGGTCTCGATGGAGCCGGTATCCTCGGAGTAGCGGCGGGCCAACTCTTCCAGTGTGCTGACATCCGTGGTAATGGAATCCCGGATTGCACTGATAATCTCCAGAGCTTCTTCGGTGGCTTCGGGAAGAAGTTCGGGATACTTAACGATGTGGGATACACGTACAATTTCAGGGAGCACGGGTAGAGAATCAGTGGGGAATTGTGCAAACCATTCCCGCACCTCGGTGGGGGTGATTTTCAGGTTTCGGAGTTTGGAGCCTTGAAATTGTTCTGCCAGGAGACGATCCCGTATTTCGTCCCGCAGGTCTGCCCGGATCTGTACAAGGCTTTTGCCGTAGACCTCCACCAGTTTGGCCTCACTGCCCAGTTGCTGTGACATGATCTGGATCCGCTGATTCAGCGACTGATCCACCTGATCTTCCGTGATCACGATGTTGGTATCCCGGCGTGCGTGTTCCGCGAGCACGCCTTGGTCAATAAGTTGTTGCAGCGTCTGGAGCCAGAGTTCGTCACTATATTCGAGCCCCTGCTGTTGGATCAGAATATTCTGCACCAGTCCGTCAATTTCGGAGCGCAGTATAATTTTGTTCTCTCCGACAATGGACACAATTTCATCTACCACATCCCCGTCTTGCGCCAGCACGGAGGAGTGTGGAAGCAGGAATATGGCAGTGAGTGCGAGTGATTGAAGAATGTGGGCGTATTTGGGCATTCGGATGTAAACGGAAAGACGAGATCAGGAATTCAGTTAGAACGGATGGTGCGGGACAATTAGTGGATATTGTGGGTCCACGGGAGAAATATTCTCACCTCACCTCAATATCTTCTTGGGAATCGGCTTCGGCACGCAGGCGCTGAACGCTTCGTGTATAATTCTGTTTCCTGAAGCGGATCTTCAATTGTTCTCGAACGAAGGTTTCCACCCAGGACAATTCCGGGATGGTGCCTGCCGGGTTCCGGTCCATGACCTGCAGGAAATAATACAGGGAGTCTCCCCTTAAAATTCGCGGAGGCTGCCCGGCATTGGTGTTTCTCAGGAAGTTCCTGAGTTCAGGCTGCGTTGGAAAGAGTCTGGCTTCAGGGAGATAATTCTGATTCATCTTGAACACATCGGCGGCAGAATGACTGAAGCGTTCAATCAGGCGAACAAACATCGAATCCGGATTGGCAGTCTGGCTCAGCAGCTGTCGGACCAATTCTAATGAATCCCGGCTGGGGTGACTCAGGTAACGGATATGTGTAAACGGCTCCAGGAAACGCAGCTGCTCTTTGTTGTTTTCATAGTAGGTTGCCACGTCAACAGGTGTGATTTGGTGATCTGCCTGCGTATGGTAGTCGGAGATCAGTCCGTCAATCAGCACTGCACGGGCACTCTCCTCCAGATGCTGTTGAATGTCTTTCCGGTTGGAGAGGCGCAGTCGCACGGCTTCCTGATAGAGAAGTTCATGGTCAATCCATTGATTGATGATTTGTTTGCGTGCTTCGGTCGTATCAAAGCCGGAGGCCAGATTTGCGAGTCTGGCATCAAGGTCTGACTGGAGCAGGTGGGCATTTCCCACGCGGGCAACAAACTCATCGGATGAAATCTGCCGCTGACAGCCCGTGACCCCGACCAGAAGCAGGGCAAGAAGCCCCGGCCAGATCCTCATGGTTCCTGGAAGGCTTCTTTCAGCCGATCAGGAAACGTTTTTACCCCGTATTTGTCGCGCAGTCTCTGATGGAGCGCCTGTTCGAGTTCAACCTGAATATCCGCCATGACATCGGATTGTGCTTCCTCAAAGGTTTTTGCCCGGGCGGGCTCCATTCCGTCCATATATAACACGAGTTTACGGCTGCGTATAGAAAGGATTTCCGTATGCTCACCGACCGCCAGGCCGATTGCATGATCATAGACACTGTCGGTATTTTCGGCGACCAGTACGGTATCCAGATATAAATTCCGGGTTGAGTCTGCGGCAATCTTATGTTTCAGGTCCTCCCATGTGCCTCCAAGTTCCAGCAGTTCCATTGCGTCGGTCAAGAGGGAATCGGAGGCGCCATAGATCTCAATGAGCCGGTATCGGTCGGGCCACTGATAGCGTTCCGCGTTTGCTTCGTAATGTTTCAGCAGGCGGAGGGAGTCCTGAGAAGCTGCATTCCAGACGGAATCTTCCATAATCTTAAAGATTGCAAGCCCATCCTTGAAGTCCTGCATGATTCCTTTGAATTCCTCATCGGAGTGTTCCAGTTCAAAAGAACGATAGAAGATTGCCTTGTCATTGAGGAATGTTTCGGTGTGTGCCAGCGTTTTTTCTATGGAGGTCTGTGTGGAGTTGAACGGATTCAGTTGCGTGGCGGCAAAGTCTGTGAACTGTTTCAGCGTATAGACTGAGTCCTGCAATATGATCAGCGGCAGTGTTCTGACTGAGTCCTCTTCAGCCAGGGTTTGAAGGTGTTCCTGAACCGAGTCAGGGGGGGCATCTCCGATCAGGTTGGTTAACAGCAGCGTATCCACCGTGCTCGTATAGAGTTCTCGCAGCGACTTTGCGAGTGCAGCCTCCGCAGTTTTACTGCGGGGGAGCGCCTGTGCCATCTGTGACAGTCTGTCGTAGGAATCCTCCAGTGTTTGCACCGGTGCAATCTCGTCTAATTGAATCAGATGCAATCCGAAGGGGGTTTCGATGATGTCAGATATCTGGCCCGGGACTTCCAGCGCAAAGAGCGCATCATGGAAGGCTGGATCAAAGTTGGGATTTCGGAACGAGATTCTCCCCTGGAGTGAGCCGCCATGTTGTGCGCTTGACGGATCCTCCGAATGGTTCATTGCGACTTCGGCAAAGTCCATGCCCTGATCAATCAGCGTTTTCAGGCTGTCCATTTTGGCGTAGGTGCGGGCGGAGTCGGCCTGCGTGTCTCCCTGGAATTGCAGCAGGATATGGGAGGCGAGGTAGTCCGGCTTCGTTGCCTCGCGATCATGCACGGTGAGAATATGATACCCGTAGGAACTGCGAATGATATCGGATACGCCTCCAACGGGAGTGCTGTAGGCGGCAGTTTCAAATGCATCAATCATTTGGCCACCCGTAAACCATCCGAGATCTCCCCGATATCCCCGTCTGGATCGTGAGTTACCTGCAGACGGGTCTTCGGAACTGCGGACGGCAAGATCCCCGAACGGGATCCCCTGTTGAACCGAATCCTGGAGTGCAAGTATTTTTTCCCAGGCTCTCAGCGTATCCGCCGGTGAAGGGTTATTCTGGGGGAAGACGGCCATAATATGGCTGGCGTGGATGTATTCCTTGCGTTTTTCGAACAGATCCTCCACCATCGGCTCCAGAATCTCATGGTCAATGAGATAGGGTCTTGCAAAGGAGGTGCGGTAGCCATTGATTTCCGAGATGAGGCCCTCATCTTCGAAGTAGCCGATAGCGCGGGCTTCTTTCAGTTTCACCCGAAAATTCACATAGCGGTCCAGAAAGTCAGTATACTCTCCCAGCGAGTCATCCATTGCAACGGTGCGGCCGCCGATGGTTTCTGCGTATTCCTGCTCAAATTCCTGCAGCGTCAGGGGCTGCCCGTCGATTTCTGCCACAATCGTATCCTGACCGGCGGCATTTGAGAATAGAAACACGGCTGCAAGCAGAGCAGTACGGTAAACGAACTTCATTGATTGAAATCAGATTTTTTTAACAGCGCTGTTGCACCGTGATCTGCGCCAACGGTTCCGTATTTGGAGCAATTTGGCCAGAACGATCCGATAAGATACTGTTTTTTGCGGATAGGCGAACTGGAGTATGTAGTTTCTTTCGCCGGTCTGTTCCGGTATCCAGGATCAACCTGCTCTGATACAGTTGCAGAGTTCCGCGGGGAGCGCACCTTTTCCGAGATCATGTTGGCAGAAACACGGATAGGGTTTCCATCTGGACATCCCAATTGGAGCCCTTGAGATCAGGATAAAGGTGAATCATAGATTTTTTTCACGCAAGTTCGACATTGTAGTGGGATTTTTCGCGGAGGCCCCCTGTTCCCGATTTTCAGGGAGTCTCCAAAAAGGTGCTATTTGAACGGTTTTTCTTACATTTCGGGGGTCTCTTTTTTGGGCCGTTTCACCTTGCGTCGCAGGGTATGATTGTCAAGGGATATGCCCATGATCTGGAAGATTTTCCGCTGGAATGGCTTGAGATCCCGGT
>JAJECV010000108.1 GCA_022821875.1 Rhodothermales bacterium | reverse complement strand
CGGATGGGAGGCCAAAACCTCCTTCACACGCGCAAGATCCGCACGGAAACATGACAATATCGGTGGCTGAAATGACTCCATACCACCAAGGTAAAAAACGCTTTTATCAATGTCAAGTCCTCAAATAATGCAACAGGTAGGCCTAACTCAGTGGGTGCAGCAAAGACCCCTTCTTGCTCGACCGTGATGCTTACATCTAGGTCCGCATTGGGTGCGGGATTAGAACTGAGTGTGAACGAAGCACTGGCTCCTTCCGTTATAGCGGCACCTCCAAGGATACTGATTGCCGGTACTGGCTCATCATTATCTTCTACGGTCACGCTGGCCGTGTGATGAGGTGATTCTGCAATCTCATAGTCTGTGCCACTTGCTATTGTCGAGTGGATTGCACCGTTCGGCTCATCGACAGCATCGTCTTCCGTTTTGATCCCGAACGTAGCAGTGTTTGACTGAGCGCGAATCAATACTGACCGCTGAGCAAGGGCTCTAAAGTTCGCAAAATTCCCCGTCTGACTAAAATTAACCACAACTCTCGTGTTCTCATTATGCCGTCGGTCAGCGCTAAGCGTGAACATCACATTGTTTCCCTCGGTCACTGCGTCACTACCAGAAATGCTGATCACCGGTGTGTCGTTATCCAGCACCGCCACACTGACCGTATGGTTCGGGGCTTCTGCAACGTCGTACCCCGCTTTGCTGACCACGGTTACCGATACTGATCCATCGGATTCAATACTGCTATCATTGATTGTTTTTATCGTGTAACTGCCTGTACCGCTTGCGCCAATTGCTATGTTTATATAGCTGGCAGCCAGCGGGTCCACAAAATATTCAGAAGGATCTGTAATTTCGCTGAGGACAATCTGGGCTTGTAAACTAGTACTGGGTGCGGGGCTGGCGGTCAGGGTGACTACAATGCTTTCGCCTTCAGTGACTTCCGCCTTATCCGCACTGATACTTACAACCGGCGTTTGTTTGGCCCCGACAGAGAACACCGGAAGTAGTGATAGGAACAGGCAGATTAGAGTATGCGCTCTTTTCCTCCTCTTCTCAATAAGTCCGTAAAGAAAGGATGTGCATGCAGCCCGACACATCTTTTTAAGGGTGCCTTACAGGGCACCATAGGAACCTGCACTTTACTCAGTACAATATAATAATATGACAGAACTGTTGCAAGGGGTACGGGATGCACCATATCTGGTCGCTCACGAAAATAACCGGCAAATAAAAAATTTCTACGGCAGGTGTCTTAAGCAGTGAGTTGATCTCCGCTCATTTCTTAAAGGATTCTAGCGGGAGCAATCACCCTTGAACCCTAGGCAGGGCATTGATCATGAATACCGGGGGGTGTTCCGTGTGGCGCATTTCTCCAGAAATCGGTCCCGTTCATGTGCGGGGCATCTGTTCGTCACAGGAATGCTTTTTTCAGCGGGAACGGTATCTTGAATCCGGTTTTAAAAATTATTGATTTCGGGAATGAACGATCCGGCCTCTATGCACTCAACCTTATCCGGTTTCCGTGCGTATCCATGGGGTTCAAGGGCTGCCCCAGACATTCTCCCATGCAGGATTTACTGTTGGAACTCTCCCGGAAGGATTATGCATACATCATCCAGATCATCCAGGGACCGCTGGACCGGTGTACAGGTCTGAAAAGGCATCTTGAAGAAATTGATTCCCCCGGTCACCGGGCCGCCCTGTGCGAAGAGCTCGAAGAGAAGATTCGCTACCTGGGCAGTAGCGATCTTGCCTACCAGTTGCGAAGAATGATCGGCAGAGAACCAGGGGCAGCAATGCGTTCGATCATCCGTGATACGGCACGATTCCTCAAGATCCCTCTGGCGGATCGGGGGACGGAACGGGATTTACTCATCCAGATGGCTCAGGAATATGCGGTGGATGTATTTTCAAGGTGTACACATGCGGAGCAATTGCAGGTTCTGGAATCCCTGGGGATTGAGCGCAGACGCGCCGTTGCATTTCTGAAGAAGACCGGCGGGGTCTTTGCGGTTCCGGTTCTCCTGCAGGCCTTTGGCACGCTGGTGGTTCAGGGGCTGATCAAAACCGTTCTTTTTGGATGGACCGTCCGTCTGATTGGGGGAAAGCTGGCGACCTCACTGTTTGCATTTCTTTTTGCGCGTGTGCCGTGGTGGGCCCATACAATTCTCCCTGGAGCATGGACCATCTCAATTGGATTGACTGCGCTGGATCTGCAAGGCCCTGCCCGTCGCAAGACGGTACCGATTCTGCTCTATCTTGGACTCAGTTGTATCCGTCTGGATGGCGAAAAAGCCGGGGAGGCGTAGATATGGTCGGTAAACCGGGGCAGGCGGAACACGATCAGATGGCTTCGGTCTGGAACGCATCATAGAGTTCGGCCATTAGCCGGTCTGCCTCATCCCGTCTCAGATCGACAATCTTGGGGTAGCGCAGATTTCCTGCCCCGGCGGTATCAACAATCAGCGTGCATAGCCCGAGTTGTCGCTGAAAAAACGTTGCCGTGATTTCGAAAGCCTGGAAGCGCTCCACCGGGACAATCCAGAATTGCTGACTGATTACACGGCGCCGAATCAGCAGGTTTCCGGCATGATAGGCCCAGCGGTGATATCGGTACTGCAGCCATGCGAATCCCCAGCCGGCCGGCAGCAGAGCCAGACCCCAGATCGCAGGCGGCCACCAGAATAAGGATGCCGCCGTTGCGGAGAACAGAATCAGGATGCTGTACCGTAAGGAGCGTCTTCGGATGGTTAGCCGACTGACACGCGAGTAGGTATCCGGGATGGTAAACGGCCGAATCCGGGGAGCAAATCCGGTAATCTCTGACAACTTGGCAAAGGGCATTCCGCTTTGGAAGCCCCGTTCGCCACTTTGCAGGCCAAGCGTTTGTATTTCCAGTCGATACCAGTCCTGCAGCCTCATAAGCGGGTTGGATCGAAGCAGGAAGGATTGGACACGTTTGTAGGGAATGGCCCCTTCACGGAGCGTGATCAGGCCAAATCTTCGACGGATCTTTGTGTCCCCAAGTTCAATCTGAAAATTATAAAATCGAATCAGATTCTGAATAAACCCCAGGGCCCAGCCAAGTATGAGAACAATCAGAAGGGACAGAACTGCAAGCAGTGGCCAGAAATCTGCAATGGTTCCACGAAAGAACTCCTGCTCAATAAGCCAGATGATCACCGCACGGCTTTGGACAATACCGAAGGATTCCAGTTGAAAGAAAATACCAATCAAAAGTGCAGTGAGTCCGAGTGAGAACTGGTACACACTTGAGAGCAGTACCCGGCCAATCGGCATAAAAAAACTCGGTGAGGTCGCAGACTCGGTGGTCTCCGCAGCCTGTGCCGCAGTTCGGAGCAGGCTTTTTATCCGCTCCGCCTCACGGATTCCAATATAGGATAGATTTCCCTCTGCGTCCCCCGTCCCTGCTGTTTCAATCTTTACCGCAGCGGTGCCAAGCACCCGGGCGAGCAAGTTGCGTTCAATCGAAACGGTATGAATACGCTCGGATGGAATATTGCGTCGTACCCGTTTGAAAACGCCATAATAAATGATGATCTCATCACGGGTGACATGGTAGCGAAACATGATGTACTTCGCAATTGCGTACGGTCCGGTGAGAGTCGCATACATGATCGCAAAGATCAGGGAGTTTCGCTGTACATTCGCGCCCGCCTCAGGTGAGGAAACCCCGGCAAAGACGAAGCCGACAATCGCCAGAAATACGAAGTGCACGAAGGTGAATGGATGCAGTCGGCGAAAATCCGCAGAGGGTCCTTCCATCAGTCCATATAGTTTGTGATAAATTCACGAACCGTATCGCGCAGATGCACCGCCTCCTCGTAGGGAATCCCCGGAACGACCACATCGGTACTGCGTGTTCCGGCCGTATGTACAACCAGACGGGCGATATTGTAATTTTCCTCAATCAGATCCTGAGCAACATCCAGATGCTGGATACGCCGGAGGGGGACGGTCGTCTGTACACGGTTCCAGATGCCCCGGACCGCATAGAGATCCTCTTCACGCAGTTCGTATCGCCAGTATCTGTATCGTAATCTTGGGATGGTAAGGAGCCACACGAAGCAGATCATCAACAGTAGTCCCGTCCATAATCCCGGCAGAAACGTATCATTGTCAGAGAACAGGAGAATGACATCCACCGTGGCAGTGACAGGGAGCAAAAATATCCATGCGATTGCTCCCTTGATGGTCCAAACTTTTTTGATTGCCGGATCAAGTATCCGCATTGTACTTTATAAGAAGTAGAAAAAAACTACGCCAGCGCCGCTTACTTGTTACAATATGTGTACGCCAATTACGATCAGTATACTCGGATGTGGCTATGTCGGTCACCCGTTGGCCAAACGGTGCATACAGGATGGATGGCGTGTCCGCGGGGCCACGACTAGCGAATCAAAGTTGACACGCCTGTTGGCCGATGGGATTGAACCGTATCTCTTGAAGCTGACCCCGAAGCTGGAGGGACATGGTCGACGTGATTTTTTTGACTCCGACATTGTTGTCATCAATTTTCCCCCGGGACGCAAGCGGGCCGATGTTCAATGGTTCATGTCCAATGCAATGGAATCACTTTTGACGTATCTGGAAGGCGGGCAGGTGACGAAGGTGCTGTTTGTCAGTTCAACCAGCGTGTACCGTTCGGGGCATGTAAAGGAAGAGGATGCGGGCAGGTTGCCGCCGGGTTCCGCATCCGGTGCGGCCCTTTTGGTTGCAGAGGAGTTGCTCCGGAACTCCTCTGCGTTTGAGACAACAATCCTGCGATATGCCGGTCTGTATGGGTATGAGCGGAAACCGGGCCGATTCTGGTCGGGGCGCCCGCTGCGGAATCCGGAGAATGCCGTAAACATGCTGCATCAGGATGATGCGGTGGGGGTTGCCATGGAGGTGATCATGCAAAACTGCTGGGGGCAAACCTTTAATGTGTGCGCGGACCTGCATCCGTCGAGAGCCGAGTTCTACGCCCGTGCGGCATCAAATTTAGGCTTACCTCCGCCCCAAAATGATTCCGGTGAATCAGAACCGGATAAGATCGTTCTCAGCGATAAAGTACGAACCGCGCTGGGATATACGTTTAGATTTCCCGATCCGTTGGCTCCTGCACCCTGAAGGGCAACATTACAGGGGGGATTCAAGTTGCAGGTACAAAATGGAAAAAATGAATGAACTGACGCCTGAAGAGGCCTACGTTATTTTAGAGAAAGGGACCGAGCGTCCCTTTACCGGAGAATACTATGAGCACTACGCGGCGGGGGTCTATCACTGCCGACGGTGTAATGCGCCTTTGTACCGGTCGGAGGACAAGTTCCGATCAGGATGCGGCTGGCCCAGTTTTGATGATGAAATTCCAGGGCAGGTTCTGCGGGTCCCGGATGCCGATGGTCGTCGCACAGAGATCATTTGTGCAAAATGCAAGGGGCACCTGGGTCACGTATTTACGGGGGAGATGTTTACGGCCAAGAATACTCGTCATTGCGTCAATTCACTGTCCATGAAGTTTGTCGCAAGGAACCAAGCCGATTCCTGACCGTGTGTTCCATCCGATATATCGTGCCGGAGGTGGGACTCGAACCCACACGTCCGAAAACACAGGTTCCTAAGACCTGCGCGTCTACCAGTTCCGCCACTCCGGCAATCGAGCCGGCATAATACAGATTTATGAAAAATAGTTCCATTGCCTACGGGATTATCGGCGTTTTTCTCCTGAGCCTGCCTGCCGAGGCAAGACAGGTGCCCCCCCCCGGTGAGGCAGACACGGTGATTGTACGCTATCAACAATATTTACATGTACCTGCGGAGCATATGGAGGCCTTGATGGTAGATGAGGACTGGATTGAACATGTGCGCCTGGGGACCTTGCAGTTGCCCAAATGTGCTGGCGCTCTGGTAAGTGCGGATGGGCTGGCCGTGACCAGTGCGGCATGTCTGCGGTCACTGGAATCGTGGATCCGCCCGGCAGATTCGGCATTTGTAGCCGACGAATTGTTCATGGAACATCAATTGACGGGGCTTACGGTGGAACAACTTGTCGGGATCCGGGAACTTGAAAGGGCAGAGGATTCGACGAGGGATGCCCTGTCTGAAACACGTATCGAGATTGTTGCCGCGCAGGACAGCAGCAGTTTCCGGGAATATATCTGGTACCTCTACGAGGATGTAAGATTGGTGTTGATTCCTTCGGTGGAAGTGGCAAATTTTGGCAATGAGGATGGGATTTACCCTAGGCACGCATTGGATTTTGCATTCTTCAGAGTGTATGATGAGCGGGGGCAGCCCCTGGATACGGAGAGTTACTTTGCGTGGAGTGATCGTCCGCCGAATCATCGGGAACGACTGTTCACCACGGCCGTGAATGAAAATAAACCGTTCACAAGTATGTCCATCTCGGATACATTCACCTATAACGGGACGGTGACCCCACCCTATACGACCTTGTATGGGATGCTGGATCTGCACTATTCGCATGGCGCAACGGGAGTTTGGGAGTTGCCTGCGCAGTGGAGCGCTGGAATTCAGGAAGGGGATCCGTCTGCAGCATTAAATTTTTCCATGGCAGGCAGGTGTGCTCAGATAGGAACGGGTGTCGTAGATATAGATATGGAGATTCTCGGGGTTGCGTTTGATCATGCAGTGACCGAAGGCCAGCAGCGCTGTGTTGTCGTCTCCACCTCGGGGATCCTGTCTGTTCTGAGGACTGTATTTGAAGCGGAAAATATTGTGAAAGAACTGGCTGAACAGGCGCGGAGCACATATGAAGATGGGTAATTACAACGTTTGGTTTATAGGGGGATTGTTGTTGTATTTAGGAGGCTGCGCCCCTGCCGCTCTTGAGGTGGTTCAGGTAATTAATCAACCCCTTGTTGTGGAAGAGCAGTCGCAGGCCTCGAACGCATCCGTGGAGGCACCAGATCCTATGGCTTCTTTGACCGTGGACCGGTTTGATGTAGATGTGGACCGGTTTGACGGGGGGAAGATGTGGACCTTTGATAACCCGCCCGTGGGCTGGCTTGCAGAAGCGTACGAGATAGACGCGGATTCTGTGTGGTTTGCCAAAGCCAGACTAGGGGCGTTACGGTTTGGGGCGAACTGCTCTGCCAGTTTTGTTTCGGGGCAGGGGCTAATTCTGACGAACCATCACTGTGCCCGTGAGAGTATTGTCGAGGTGTCGAGTGAGGGGGAAGATTTACTTGCAGCAGGGTTTCTGGCGGTCGCCGCTATGGATGAGCGGAAAGTGCCCGACCTGTATGTGGAGCAGCTTCTGGAAATTTCAGATGTCACCCGCCGGGTGCACGGTGCCAGCCGCATTGTTCGCGGGGATAATGAGCGTGTCCGTGCGCGCAGGGATAAGGCTTCGGTGATTGCAGATGAGTTGACCAGTGCAGCCAAGATGCGGGACTCTACCCTCCGGGTGGAGGTGGTTGAACTCTATAGCGGGGAACGCTATGCCGCCTATACCTATCGGCGCTATGAGGATGTACGTCTGGTTATGGCTCCCGAAAAGAAACTCGGTTACTTCGGCGGGGAAGAGGATAATTTCACCTTTCCCCGGTATACACTGGACATGGCCTTCTTTCGCGCTTATGATCGGGAAGGGAATCCGGCCGTCACTCCGGAATACTACCCGTGGAGTCAAGACGGAGTCGGGGCCGGTGATGCCGTCTTTGTGGTTGGGAATCCAGGATCAACCAGCCGGTTCGGGAGCGTGTCGCAGTTGATGTTTGAACGGGATTATACATTGGTTCAGCAGGTTGAAGCATTCCAGCGGCGCGCAGACATACTGCAATCATTTGTCGGCATGGACGGGCCGGGTGCGGATGCGCTTGAGAATATGTGGTTTACGACCAGTAATTCACTCAAGGCTTTGTCGGGGCAGCTGGAAGGGCTCCGCAACGACACACTGATCGCACGCCGCAGTGCGGCGGAATTTCAGATCAGGGAAGATCTCTTTCAGGTAGACTCGCTGTCCGCCCGCTACGGCACATTGTTTCAGGAACTGGATGAAATTCAACTGTCCAAGCGTGCGGAAGCCGGTCGCATGGCGGCGTTTACCTTATTCGGGACGACCATCGGGTCACGGATCCTGACGCGTGCACTGTATGGGTATTATTATGCAAATCTGCAGCGCCGCGGTTATGTAGATAAGGAGACGCTGGATGAGATTCTTGAGGATGCACTGGCGCTGGAAGACGTTCCTGCAGAGGTGGACAGAGCGATGATTGTCCTTCGGTTTGAAGAACTTCTGGATGCACTGGGGGCGCAGGATCCGACGATGCGAAGCATCCTGGGAGGGCTGCCCATTGACAGTCTGGCAGCCACTTTGGTCACGACCACGGCGCTCTCCGACTCTGCAGGGTTTGCCGCTCTTCTGGAGGAAGGATTTCTGGGGAGTGAAGATCCGGCCGTACCGGTGATCAGTGCGTTAGCCCCGTTATATTTTACGGCGCAGCAGCAGTCCGAAAGTTTCAAAAACAGGGAAGATCTTCTGGTTGCGGAATTGGCATCGCTTCGATTTGCCCTTTATGGGACCGATATACCGCCAGACGCATCCTTCTCGCTCCGGTTATCCGATGGGCGGGTCGGAGGGTATGCCTACAATGGCACTCGTGCGCCTGCCTTTACAACGTTCTATGGGCTGTATGATCATTTTTATGCCCACCGCAATATCAGTGCCTCGTGGGATCTTCCAGAGCGCTGGCGGGATCCGCCGGAGACGTTTGATCTTTCCACACCGCTTAATCTGGTCAGTACGAACGATATTACGGGAGGGAATTCCGGATCCCCGCTGTTGAATCAGAATTTGGAGATTGTGGGGCTCGTATTTGATGGCAATATTGAATCTCTGCCCAATGTATATGTATTTTCGGACCGGACTGCGCGGACCGTTTCGGTAGATGTCCGGGCAATCCTTGCCTCATTGCAGCATGTTTATAAAGCTGAGCGGCTTGTGGAAGAGATTCTTAAGATAGAGTAGATGCAGCCGCGCTCACCTCATGAACGGATCGAAGAAAATCATTAGAAAGGTGTGGATGGTCAGGGATGCCTCTGATTTCAGAACCCGTAATCCTGCCCGGGGGGCCGTATGCGTTCCGGGCCGATAACCATTCGGAGTTTGCCGTAGAGTTCCTCCATTCAGTTGCGTCTGGATGGACGTAATTCATCGAAAATGACACACAGATTCAATGCCGGGGAAATGGAGCAGCCGAGGCAGCTTGCACTGGTATTGGCAGGCGGAGGGGCCAGAGCTGCGTATCAGGCGGGGGTCGTGTGTTATCTGCGTGAATTGGCTCCAGAGATTCCATACCCGATCATTACGGGGGTATCTGCGGGGGCAATCAATGCCGCATTTCTTGCGGGGCACCCCGGTCAATATGGCGCAGAAGCGTTGGTGGATTGCTGGAGAAATATAAATCAGGACAAGGTCTATCAGGCGGAATCGTCCATCGGGGTCATTCAGAGGATCCTCCCATGGATGCCATTTGGGGATGCTACAATCCGGGTTCAGGAGGGGGAGGCGCTCCTTAACACGACCCCACTGCGCCATTACCTTTCGAACCGGCTGCCTGCCGCTGAGGACGGCACACTGCCGCAGATCCACCAGAATCTTGACGAAGGAGAGTTGACCTCGGTTTGCATTACGGCCACAAGTTTCACAACGGGGCAGTCGGTGAGTTGGGTGCAGGGGCGTGATATACAGACCTGGCAACGCCCGAACCGGATTGCACATCATGACAAGATTACGCTTGATCATGTTATGGCTTCTTCGGCGCTGCCATTGTTATTTCCCGCCGTGAAACTCGGCGATGCATGGTATGGGGATGGGGGCATTCGTCTCATCGCACCGCTTTCGCCGGCACTGCATCTGGGCGCAACGGATATCATTTGTATCTCTCCCAAATATATACGTACCCAGGCGGAAGCTGCCGAACCGGCCATTACCGGATATCCGCCTGCCGCACAGGTAATGGGGGTCATGCTGAATGCGACATTCCTGGATGCATTTGATCATGACGTTCGGATGGCAGAAAGAGTCAACAGGCTGGTCAGGTATGTGCCGGCAGAGGAACGGAGCGGGATTCGCCCTGTCAATATCCTTCTGATCCAGCCGTCAAGGGATATTGCGAAGCTGGCACAGGGGCTGGATGTGAAGACACGGGGAATTCTGCGGATGCTGACACGCGGCCTTGGGAGTGGAGATACGCTGAGCCCGGACTGGCTGAGTGTCATGCTGTTTGATCCAGAATTTATCGGGCGGGTACTAGAACTGGGTTATGAAGATGGCAGGCGACAGACTGCCGCAATTAAAAAATTTCTAGAGAGACGGATTCATGGTTAGATCACAGGGCCGGAAGGTATTCGGTTTGATTTTGCTTGCATGCATGATGTACATGCCGAAAAGTGATGCACAGATTCTTCGCGGCAGGGTCATGGACGCAGATACCAGTGCTCCGCTGCCGGCAGCAACCGTCCAGATTGCGGGTACATACCGGGGGACGATTACCAATAACGAAGGAATGTACGAAATTGCGGTGGATGATCTGCCGGTGGATATTGTGGTACGGTATATTGGATTCCGCACGGACACGCTGACTGCACACACCCTGACTCCGCTGGAATTTCGTCTAGAGCCGGTCATATTGGAAATGGAACAGCTGGTGGTGACCGAAGATGATCCGGCGGTCTGGATTATGCGGCAGGTCATTGAGCGGAAGCAAATCTGGCGGGAACAGCTTCACACGTTTGAGGCCAGGGCTTATGCGCGGTACACCTTTTCCAATGATTCGGGGATTGTTGCGATTGTTGAGTCGGCGGCAACCGCCTGGTGGGACCGGGATCATGGGCTTCGAGAGGAGGTCACCGGCTCCCGAAGTACCGGGAATGTACCCTTAGGGGATGTGGAGGCACTTCCTGCTGCGCGAACTATGGTGAACCTGTATGATGATGACATTGAAATCAGCGGTCATACGCTCATGGGTGTGACCCACCCGGATGCGCTGGAACGGTATATATTTACGCTGGAGGGGACGCGCAAGGTTGATGATGTGCTGGTCTATGATATAGCTGTTGCGCCAAAAAACAATCTCAGCAGCACATTTTTAGGGAGCGTGTCGGTACTTGATGGAGAGTTTGCCCTCATTGAAGCGAGGCTGCGGCCCGGCCCGGCGTTCCTGTTTCCTATACCAATCCAGAGGTACGAGACCACCTATCTGCAGCAGTTTTCCAACTATGGCGGACAGATCTGGCTGCCGATAGACCTGCGCTCAAGTACGATAGTGGAGATTGCACTTGGAGCGCTCCTGAATTTTCCAACGGTGGGGATTGATATGGTCTCCCGTTTTACCGATTATCAGTTAAATGTAGAACTTGCGGATAGTCTGTTTGAAGAGGGAACCTGGCTGCAGGTGGATTCATCGGCCGTATCGTCTGGTGAGTCATTTCAGCGTGATGGGGCGATTGTTCCGCTCACGCCGAAGGAAACGATTGCCTATGCATCTATAGACAGCACGCATTCCCTTCGGGAGGCATTCCGGCCGGGGGGAGTTTTGGGGCGCACCATGAATCGACTTGAGGAAGCCGAAGAGCGCCGCGCATCGGTTGAACGGTCTGTTTCGGTGTTCCGGGGGTCGAATTCATTTATATCCCGTCTTGGGCTTCAGCCGGATCTCTGGTACAACCGTGTGGATGCGCTGCATGCAGGGCTTGGGACAAAGCAGGACTTCGGAGATATCTTTGAAGTGCAGGCAAAAGCAGGCATCAATACGGGGCAGGATGGCAGGGGAAAGTATTCCTACAAGGGGACTTTTCGTATAGATAAGGGGTGGTTTATGGAGGCAGCGTACCGTGCAGAGAATGCATCTACCTATTCGTCAAATATCTATCGACGTCTGCCGAACAGTATTCTGATGCTTTTTGGGAGGGAGGATTATTTTGATTACTACCGGCGGGAGGGGATCTCCTTAACGGGAGGATACAGGATCAGGAGATGGGGATCGGCGACCCTTACCGGCACCTATCTCCATGAGAAGCATTCCGGTCTGGTGGGCAATGTGAGTTACGATTTTATGGGCAAGAGTACGCTCCAGCGCCCGAATGGAGCAATTATGGAGGGGGATTTTCGGACTTTTACGGCGACCTTTCGTGCCGGTCACGATGAACTGGTGATCATTGGCATTGGTCCGTCAAGATATTTTGAGTCCAGTATTGAACTCTCCATGCCCTGGTCGGACATTACGTTCCGTCGCTACTATGTACGGGCAGGGGGGCGGATCACGACCTTCCTGCAGCGGCGGTTTTTGCCGGCGACGCTGGATTTTGGGATTACGGCGGGCCTTGCTTCGGACGGAGGCCGCACATTGCCGCGCCAGCGTTCCTTTATTGTTGAGGGGGGAACCAGGATTTTTCACTGGGGCGGCTCATTATATGCACTTCAGGGCTTACCCTATCAGGGGAATGCCGTTGTCTTTGGGCATTGGGAGCATAATTTTCGCACGCTGTTGTTTGAAATTCTTGGTCTGCGCGGGATGGCCAATAAAGGCTATAACGTATTAATTTTTGGCGGGCATGCATTTGTTCGCGGGACAGGATCCCGTCACGGGGAATGGATTGATCATAACGAGTTAGGGGTTTCACTTAGCGGACTATTTGGATTTATGCGTTTTGATCTTGCGTATCGGATCGGTCAAAACCAGTTCTATCCTGCGATTGGCGTGGCCCGTATCTTCTGATTCACTGGAGATGAATGAAGCGGCATTGCACGGCGTTTGGACCTGTATTTTTCAGAAGGCGTTATGTCCTCCGCACCTGGGCTTGGGGTTTACTGGGTTTTGCAGCAATCCAGATGTATCCGCAGCAGGCAGCGGGGCAGGTTCTCATTACCGGTTCGGTGCGTGATTCCGTTACCCGGTTCCCGCTTGCTTCGGCGCACATTATCATGGAAGGGAGTAATCGGGGTACGATTACCAATCGGGAGGGTAATTTTGAACTCACGCTTTCCCATCTCCCGGCGCCCCTTGTTTTTCGCCATATTGGTTATCATCCGATGCGTGTCGAGTTGATGCCGGACGATGCCCGAACGCTCCACGTCAGCCTTGAGCCTGCAGCAATAGAGTTGCCGGAACTGTTAATTACCGGAGACTATCTGGCGACAGCAATTATGCAGGAAGTCATCCGCCGGAAGGCCGCACGCAGATGCCATCTGAATGCTCACAATGCAAGAGTCTATGCCCGGATCACACTTCAGAACCGGGACCGGATTGTTCTGGTCAGCGAAGCGGTCTTTGACCGGTATTATTCCAGAGGGAGTGGGATCAGAGATGTCATCCGGTCGAGGCGTCAAACCTCGGATTTTCACGAAGAATTGGGTTTGAAATTGACCCCGCAGGATTTTTCTTCCGACCAGGTACACATCAACGGGCTGCCTTTCTTCGGGCCGACCCACCCGGATGCACTGGAGCACTATACGTTTACCTTTGCGGGCCGCCGCGTATGGAACGGGCAGCAGCTGTACGACATCTATGTTGCTCCCAAAAGTAATCAGGAAGCCACATTCATTGGCCGAATCTCGGTATTGGATAGTCTTTACGCACTCATAGAGGTAGATTTAAAACCTGCTTCACATGTAGTTTTTTCGCCGGATACAAAGGACTGGAGTATTCAGTATCGGCAGAACTTTGCGCAGGTGGATTCATTTTGGCTTCCGATAGACCTTCAACTGCAAGGCTGGATTCATGTAGAGCCGGACGGTGAGCGGGGCAGTCCGGCCGTGGTAGAGCAGACTGCCAGGTTGATGGACTACGAGGCGAACCAACCGGTTCCTGCCGGGCTATTTACCCGTGAGGAGCCGTTGCAGATTGACACCACTTCGGTTCTGCGGGATGACTTGTTTTTGATGGGGCTGGATATGGTTGCTTTGACGGCGCGTGAACTGGAGGCCTTGGGGGAACTTCGCTGGAAGAAGCCATTGACGCTTCGGGAGGCATTTCCACCAACTTCGGTACTTGCATCTGAATTTGAACTGTACAACTTCCAGATATGGGATCGTCCTCAGTTTTCATTCCCCGTTATGGGAGGGTTCAGTCCCTGGTTTGCATTCAACCGTGTTGACGGAACACGTGTAGGGGCGGGCAGGGTTGTTGCAGTTGGAGATGACCGCAAGATCGCCGCCCGGATTGGTCAGTCTATCGGATACGGACGGACGCGTCTCAATCTTGCATGGAATCAGAGGGAGACCAGGTTTTCACAGACCTCGGTGGTTTACAAGCAGAACACGCGTCCACAGAACGGGATGTTGATCCACACCGAGGCGTTGAACACACTGTCTTCCAGTGTATTTGCGGAGGATTATTTTGACTGGTACTGGTCTAGGAGTCTCCGTGTAAGCAGACGTTATGAAAAGAAGGGAATAAGGATGATGCTTTCGGGGGAGTATGCGTTTATTGAATCGATTGACACGCACATAGAGAGTCCATGGCCGTGGAAAAAGAAATTTCCGGACAATCCGGCGATCCATAAGGGGCAGCGCCAAACCCTTGAGTTCAGGCTTGGGACGGGAAAAGCCTGGAACCCCTATCATGTATATCCCCGAAAGAGCTTCGAATTCAGGACAGAGTTTGCCCATTCGACCGGTGGGTATGATGACCTTCGGACGACGCTGCTGGCAGACTACTACATTCCCACCTTCATGCGTCGCCGCCCGGCTCCGCTCGGACTTTCGCTGCGCATTCTGGGCGGCATCGTTACCTGGGGGGCGCCGAGGGATCGATGGCATGTTGCTGAGGGAAGTATTGCGTTTGCTGGAGAATTAGGGACATTGCGGACTCTTCGGAATCACCGGCTCCTCGGCCGTCAAACGATTGGGGGGTACTGGGAGCATGATTTTCGGAGTGTTCTTTTTGAGGCACTCCGGCTTCGCCCGCTGGTCAGTCAGAATCTCAGCATCCGGATCGGGGGAGCGCATGTATACATAAATGGACGCTGGATTCATGAGGTTTCGCTGAGTATTGCACGGGCCCCTGTGCGGATCAACTTCACCCGCAGCATGGATGCGCCGAGGATATTTGTGGGGGTTGGCTTTGCAGGCCGCAATCAGTGAGCGGCGGATAAGGGTTTGTATAGGGGCAGATTTTTGACGCAATCCGTCATCCCGTCGAGGGACCCTGGAATTCATGGTCGCCAGGTTCGTAGTCGAGACAGATTTGTACGGGATACCAGTTTGACACCTTCTCGCAGTGCCAGGGTTTTTGCACTTGTCGTAAAATCATCAGCTGTGGGTTATGTCTAGCTGTCTAGCGTCAATTCAGATGGGGAGTGCCTGAATGGGTGACTTTTCGATGTCCTTCCTGACATGTGTCGGGCTAGATCCGAATGGCAGCATCCCGGATCTGCTATTCATGGGATTTCAGGTAAGGATAAATTTCTGGAACAAGCCATTTTTTATTTCGTATAGGGGAACGGCCAAATTAATTCCGGGAATCTAGACAGTTGGAAAAGTGATCTCCCTGTTACTAGTTTGACATGTATGTTATCAGGCATTGAATGCCTTTATTTCATGATTTTACTGCACCTATCTATGGAATTAGGATGAAAAACAGTGCCAAATTTCTATTTGGACGCACGGGTAGGTGCGTCCTTTTGGCGGCGACGAATTCATTCTGCAGTGCCGTTGGATTAGCCTCAAAATCCCCCC
>JAJECV010000103.1 GCA_022821875.1 Rhodothermales bacterium | reverse complement strand
GTATTGCAGAGATGTTGATCAATTGATTCTCTATAGGAGAATTCTAATCGCAAGTTTGTCATCTTTTCGGCCTGATCTCTCTGGTTTTATTGGAAATAGACAATCTTTAGATTCTTTGTCAAATCCTCCTTGTCCCAGGTGGTGATTCCGGCCGATACTGTGTCAGAGTGAGCCTCTTTGGTGGTGGTTCATCTTCGGTGTCAGATTGTGGCCTGCGCTCCACAGCGAGTGCATTGCGCGCGAGCGGGGGCATACTTTTTGCAAATGTATGTGTCTGGCGTGCATGCTGGGCGCGGAGGGGTTAGGAGATAGCGGGGGAAGTGTAGAAATGGGCACGGACAGTCCAAAGAATCGGGGTTTTGCGGGTTGAACCCTTTTTCTACCGGACCACAGAACAAATAGCAGCGTCTGGAATAATTTCCCATGCTGCTCACATAAACCTTGGTGCGATGCGTGAATTTCAAAGGTTTCCCCCATTCAGCCTACCAACCGCCACGCTGGAGCCCGGGGAGGCAAAGTATTTCCATGGAAGAGAGAAGATACTTGGCAACTTCAAGAGACTCATGGATCGGGCGGTCCAGGCGAAGGCAAGGACCACCGTCATGATCCAGGCGGCTCCCGGAGCGGGAAAGACCGCCCTGCTTACTGAATGTGCACGGCTGGCACGGGCACGGCGTTGGCAGATCGCCGAGATTGACCCGGACGGGCTGTATAATCCAGCGGAGTTAAGCAGTGCGCTGAGACTTCCTCTTCCCCCCAAGCGTCAGGAAGTGACGAAGGGGGAAATCTCCAGTTTCTACATGGGACATCTACGTCTGAGAATCATTTGCCTGGATCTCTGGATATCCTCAAGGCGGGGCGGGAGCCGCTGCTGCTCCTGATGGACGAGGCGCAAAGACTGATGACGACTATCCCTCCCCCGTCACATCAATATTTTACAAATGCCACGAAATTCCTCAATGCGATCCATAACGGCAAAATTGAAAATCGTCCAGTGATCCTGCTGGCGGCCGGTCTGGGCGCAACCGCACAAGCCTTCAAGCGGCTGGAGATCTCAAGATTTGATCCTGATTGCAAGATCAACCTGGGGATGCTAAAGAAAGAGGTTACACGGGCGGTCCTTCGGGACTGGATCGAGAAAGATGGCAGGGCGAAAGGGGACACGGATCCCTGGATTGATGTTATTGCAGAGGCAACCCTACAGGATTTCGTCCGGTTTCAGTCCCAAAACTGATCAGTATGCTGAGAACGTGTCCTCTGTCAGCCCTCTATGCCGTAACTGGAAGAGAGTATGGTATGTCGGGCACCTTCGCCAGATATGATCAGGACAGTGCTAGTACAGCCGCTGCATCCGTCCTGTAGGGGAATAAAGCGAATGCGCAGTTCATGAAAATATCTGCCATTCCAGATCTGGTCCCGGTATCTGCCCGTGATTATCTACAGATAGAATTCCCCAAATTTGAGTAAAGCGCAGTATTATTGATGAGCGTACCGCTCTTCTGTCATCATCACCAAAATTCTAATCCCCATGCGTGAGAAAATCAGCCGAAATCCAACTCTGGACATCATCCCGATTGAAGATATTCAGATCAACCCCAAATCCCCGGATAAAATAGACCGTACGCTGCGTATTTTGCAGAAGATCGGTTCGACCGCCTCCGTGCGGGAGCAGATCTTGTCGGTGATCAAGAAGCATATGGCGGAGTTGGCTCGGCAGGATACAGGGCGCACCGGTATGAACTACTGGCGCATGTTCGTTCTGCTGGTCATAAAAAACACCCTCAATTGTAAGAATAGCCGGCTGGTAGCATTGGCAAATTCGTATCTCCAGTTACGTCAGATGCTGCAGCATGGAACGGGAAATGAGTATTCCTTCATCTACAATAAGCAGGTCGTACAGCAAAATCTGGCAAGGATGTCTGACGCGCTCATACTGGAACTCAATCCCATCGTGGTCCGGCAGGGGTTGAAGCGACTGATCCCACCTGCGGACAGACCTTCCGCAGGTCGGGGAAGGAACGTAAAGGGGCCCCCCTCAGATGTGAGACGGCTTTATGATGCGGTGGTTCGATCTGTGGAACTGGCGATTCAGGCATCAAGGCACTTTGATTTGACGGGCTGGCGCCAGCGTGCCTACCTGAAACGATCCTTCGAGCGTGCCCGTCAGTCAATGAGTGACGCAGGCAGCTATGCAGGAAACCCGGAGATGGTGGAAAGTTTTCTGAAGGAGAGTACGAACCGGATCAGGAAATGTCAGACCACCTGTGCACTCATTGCCGATGTTTCGCCTGAATCTTCCAGGCTTGTTCGCCTGCGTGAGTCAATTGCAGAGGCAGAACAGCTTCTGGACCGGGTCGTGACCGGCAAAATGAAAATAACGGTCTTGACAAATGAATTTCCACCGAATATTTACGGGGGTGCGGGGGTCCACGTGAAGTATCTTACCCGGGCATTGGCGGAGCATCATCGGGTACAGGTGTATGCATTCGGGAGGCAGAGGCGGAGCTCCGATGCGCTTAGTGTGAAGGGAGTGACCGATACAGGCGCACCTCAGGGAAGTAATCCCCGGTTCAATAAACTTTTCGGTACACTGTACCGCAATCTGGTGATGGCCGCTGCCGCGGACAGTACCCAGATCATTCATTGCCATACCTGGTACTCTCACTGGGCCGGGATCCTGGTGAAACAGCTGACCGGAGGGAAACTGGTGCTGACCACGCACAGTCTGGAACCGCACCGGCCATGGAAAGCGGAACAGCTGGGACATGCATATCAGGTAAGCTCCTGGGTTGAAAAAACTGCATATCAGGAAGCGGATGCCGTGATCGCAGTGTCCCCTCAAATGAAGGAAGATGTGATTTCACTCTACGGGATCCGCCGGGAGCGCGTTCATGTGATCCCCAATGGAATTGATCTGGAAGAATATCAGCCGACCTTTGATGAGTCTGTCCTGCGCAGCTATGGGGTCAATCCCGAACTCCCCTATGTTCTGTTTGTGGGGAGAATCACGCGTCAAAAAGGAATCATTCATCTGCTGCACGCGATTGCACACCTTGATCCGGGGATCCAGATGGTTCTGGCGGCCGGCGCTCCGGATACGCCGGAAATTGAAGCGGAAATGCTCCAGGAGGTCGCCAGACTCAAAGAGAAGGACAGTCACCATGTAGTCTGGATCCAGGAAATGATGCCTCCTGCCGACCTGATCAGACTCTATTCCCATGCTCAGGTCTTTGTGTGCCCCTCGGTGTATGAGCCGTTTGGGATCATCAATCTGGAAGCGATGGCCTGTCAAACCGCCGTAGTCGCCTCCAATGTGGGAGGGATCCCGATGGTTGTGGTAGACGGAGAAACAGGGCTTTTGGTGGAGGTTGAGGGGGATGGGTTTGCCGAGCGACTGGCAGACCGTATCAATGTGTTGATGCGGGATCCTGAGCGGAGCCGGGCAATGGGACGTAAGGGGCGTGCACGGGTGGAGGCGAACTTCAGTTGGAAGGTGATAGGGGACCAGACGGCCGCACTGTATGAGCGTCTGCTTACGGAGGATGGGTAGTTCTGTTGTCTACGCTGATCGATGAACCGCATTCCCAAAACAGCAGAACCTTACAGAATCCTTTCCGTCAACTGCCGTCTGAATGGATTAATCTGCGAGCCAATGCGGGAAGAGTGCCAAAGTCAAGTCTGCTGCTGGCCACATCCTCAATGAGCAGGCCGGTGCTGAGATAGGGGTGAAATTTTTCGGTGCCAAGATTTGAGTTCTCCGAGATTGCAGATTCAGGAGAGATGGAATCCATGCCGGCAATCTCGGCCAGTGCAATCGTAACCGGAGGCAGGGTCCGGTTCCATTCCACATCAAGGAATCCGTCAAAAGCGGTGACCTTGTATCCTCTGGAAGTAAGCATAAGTGCAAGCGTGGAGGTTTTAACGGTGCCCGTCCATGTGGCAATCAGCGCATGGTGTTTGCCGGTCTCCTGAAGAGAATTCGAAGGGAGCCCGAGCGTTTGAAGATGCGAACGGGCATGTTCAAGGAGTTCTGCGGCAGTTTCATTCAGGTAATCCGGGATGCCCGTCGTGGTGAGCACCTTCTGCATCTCGGCAACGACACGGTCATGAATCAGCCCGCCGGCTCCTGGAAAATTAGGCGGTGTGCCCACCCGGTCCTCGGACACCCTGATGACCTTTTCTTTGTCACGAACCTCAAGGATTCGCCATCTGCGGCCGGAGAAAATGATCGTCATGTCGGGCACCACGACCATCGTAATCGGCAGGGTTCCCAGTTCTTTGTTTTCGGTAATGATCCGGTATTCCTTCGGAGTCTGAAACACCGCATAGAAACTGTAATGTTCAACGAGCCGTTCCCCTTTCGGGCCAAGGAGAAGGGTTCCATCGGGGGCCTGCTCAATGAGCGCCACCTCCGAAGATCCGAGTTGTCTCAGAAGGTGTGCAAAGAGGGTGCGCGTGACGGATTGGAAGGGTCCCCGCTCACAGAGCGTCTGGTAGATTCGGGCCGCACTTCGGCCTCCATGCTCTGCAATCACGGAAAGGATCTGGTGCGTGAGCGTTGAGAGATGAAGTGCCTGGGGCAGGGGAGGCTCACACCAGCGCTGACGCAGGAGTTCGATCATGGCAATGGACCGGATGAGGCCCAGGTACAGGCCGTCAAGCGGATGGGATTTTGTACCGGCCTGAAGTTCAATCTGGTACATCCGCAGAACGGCGGCTGCACCTGCGCGTCGTCCGGATCTGCCGAGCCGCTGCCGGAGCGAGGATACAGAAAAAGGCGGGCCAATCTGTGCCACACACGCAATCTCGCCAATATCAATCCCTAGTTCAAGTGTGGATGTGCAGACGGCAGTGGTTGCCGGATGGGTTCGCAGGCGCTCTTCCAGATCCATTCGGTGCTCCCGGGAAAGGTTTGCATGGTGCGGAAAAAATTCAAGCGGCAGGTGCTCTTTTTCTGAAAGTATGCGTAAGGTGTCTGCATAAGATTCAACATTCTGGCGTGACCCTGCAAAAATCAGATTTCGTGTGCCGCGCAGTTTACGGAAGAGATGCTGCGCCACAGCCGTCTGTGCAGCCATGTCGTCCCGTTGATCCTTTTCGGACAAACTTTCCTGCCTGAGATAGCCGCGAATCTGTGCCTTCAGCCAAAAATTTGAAGATGTATCCTCCACGATTTCTACTCTCTCAGGATTCTCGGGGCGGAGGATTTTTCGAACCAGTTTCATCTCGCTCAATGTGGCAGACAGCCCCACTCTACGGATCCGATGGCCAACGGACAGTTCCATGCGTGTGAGCAGAGAGCGTACATGGATTCCCCGTTCATTATCTAAAAATGCATGTAACTCGTCCACAACAACGGCCTGTACACCCTGGAACAGTCTGGCTGCGTCAAGGCCCCGGCGCACGAACAGGGCCTCCAGGGATTCAGGTGTGATCAGCAGAATACCGTCTGGCTTTTCTCTGGCCCGCTTCTTGGTGCTCAGGGAGATATCTCCATGCCAGGGATAAACGGGCAACCCGGTTTTCTGGCAGAGGTCCTGTAACCGCCCGAACTGGTCATTGATGAGTGCCTTCAGGGGACTGAGGTAGACCAGATCAAACCCGGAATGACTTGATTGCTCAAGTACCGAGGAAATGAGTGGAAAGAAAGCGGCCTCGGTCTTTCCTCTTGCGGTTGCCGCGGCGATAATCACATCACGGTCGCTGTCCAGGAGCGTGTGGATTGCCCGTTCCTGAATTTCGTAAAGTGTCTTCCATCTCTGATTCCATATCCACTGCTGCACAGGTCGGGCAAGCCTGCTGAATCCCTGCGATGATTCAGAGTTTGAAGCTGGTGAGTTCATCATCCGGTTGATTGTCCAGAGGATCCTCCTCCCTGTCCTCCGACAAGTCTACGGATCCAAGCAACTCCTGCCAATCGACATGAGGGTTCTGTTCAAGGACTGCAAGCAGGTTGACGAATGCCTTGATGGTACTGCGGGGAGTTCTGAAATAGGCATCCCCAATACGCCTGGAACAATGATCCATAAAGGCTTTGAGGGCAGAGTCCGGCAGGGAGGGATGGTTTCCCTGAATCACATGGCGAAGATTGCACAGGAGGACAAAGATGTCCTCCTGGCTCAGGTTTGCCAGTCGAATCACGGGGCCAGACATATCAATAAGTCCATCCTGCGCAAACGGGTTTTCCATGAGCCGGGTATGCAATGCCTCATAACTGTAGAGTCCTCGACGTGTGTCCATCAAAAACTCAGGGGTTCCCGCCATAAGAAAACCAAGGTAACTGGTGGTTCCCTGAAGCACATCGTTCAGGATTCGCAAAATCTGCTCAAAGTTTCCCTTTCTGGCCTGTGTGGACGGCAGTTTGTAGATATTCACCATCTCATCAAGGGATACCAGCATCCCTTTGTAGCCTGCTTCCCGTACGAACAGAGATAACAGCTTCAGATGGTCGTAAACGTTCGCGTCATTAATAATGGTGCGCACCCCCAAGGCCTTGCGCGCTTCGGTTTTTGTAGAGTATTCGGCCCGGAGCCAGCGAAGTGCATCCGAACAGAGTTGTTCATCGCCCTTGTCAAATCCCTCCCAGTATCGTGCAATGACTTCGGCAAAATCATATCCTCCGGTCAATTCCTGCAAATGTGCAAGCTGCTCACGAATTACGACACCCGGGCTTGCGTCCTGCTCCTGCGCTTTACGGACAATCTGCCCCGCGAATCGTTGGACGACCGATCCCATTGCACCGCCATTGGGCTTGGTCCGTGTGGAGGTGTTCCTTGCCATTTCGGCGTAGAGGGAGCGTGCCTGTCCGCCGGTTGCCTGCAGGCGGCGCGAAGGGGACAGGTCTGCAGAGAGCACCACCATTCCCTTCTCAAGGGCAATCAGGCGAATGAGGTTCAGAAAGAAGGTCTTCCCGGATCCGTACTCCCCGATGATGAAACGGATTGCGGCTCCGCCGGCACAGTTGCGGTCAAGGTCATGGACCAGTTCTTCGATTTCACGTTTGCGTCCAACCTGGATATGCCTTAATCCCAGTTTGGGAACGACTCCTGCCCGGAGTGCCTGTATAATGCCATCACGGTCACGCTGCCTGATTTTTGCCTGCTTCATGAATTACGTCAGTGGTTCTGTGGGGTTGAGTAGAGTATTGTTTTTGATTCAGAGGCCTCAGGGGCACAAGTTCATTGAAATTTCCGGGTTCAGTCGATAGTCGGAGTCTTCGTCGATCAGAATATCCTCAAACCGCTCAAACGACCATTCATTCAGAGTTTCCAGTGCTCCTTCCTGCATCAGTTGAAATCGTTCGGCCAGAGCGGCATACTCGGATCTGCCCCAGTGCTGCCGGGTCAGAAGTTCACGCAGAAAAGCGGAGTGTCTGGCATCCAGTCCATCAAAGGTGTCGGTGGAATCATTTGAATCCGTGGTGGCATCCTTCGTGACCTCTTCCTCAAAAATATCTCCCAGAAGCGCAGATACCTGTGCGGTCTCTGTTTTTAATGAGGCGATCTGCTGCTCATCCAGAACGACGGGGCGGCTGCAGTCCGGGCATGGAATTGCAGGGTCCTGCTCCTTTGTGGCAGCAGACAGAATTATTTTTGAGCCATCCTGAGTAGATAATGCATGCAGGTCCGAATAGACATTTTCAGCTTGCAGCCCCATGGCCTTATAGAGTTTTTGAAGTGCTTCCACCTCAACGGACGCAATCGTACCATCCATGGCGGCCATGCAGAGTGCGAATTTGCCAATCTTGCGAAGGGCATCCGGTGAGGCTTTTTTCAGATGCCTTCGAAATTCGGCCAAAGTGGGCGGTACAGCAAGAATCCATTGAAGGTTGGCCAGAAGGCGATGACGCTCAGATTCCGTGACCGGGGCAGAATGGATGTAGGCATCTAAAGCGGCGTTTTCCTCTTTTGTGATCCGGTGATCTGCATGGGCAATAAATCCTCCAATTAGAACACCGAGAAGAGCTTCAAAATATTTGCTGCTGCTTTCCTGCAATTCGGTAACCGGTCCGGGCAGTCGGAACAGCATGACCGATTCCTTCTGTTTTGGTCCACGCAGTTCAAAGCGGGGATCCGGTACCATGCCGATGGACATAAGAGCCAGTGTATTTGCCGCCTTGGTGATGTGTCGTTTCGAGATACTCTCTCGTTCGTCCCCGTCCACTTTCGAAACGACCTGTTCAATCGGGGTAAAGCCTCCGGACTCAATAATTTTCTCTGCCCAATTCTGTAATTCGTCGACTGCAGTATTAGGAAACAGCGGCCAGAGGCTTCTAGGAAGCAGCGTATGTGCTTCGATGGTCTCTTTTCCAAGGATAAATTCTCCAAGAAATCGGCTGTACTTGTTCAGTGCGTTCGTTGCCTCCTGGATCATTTCGCCGATTTCGGTAGGGGGCGGGTCTGCCCAGGCAATATCATCAAGATGCTTAAACTGATCGCTTAGATCCACATAAAAAGCTTTTGAAGCGGCCTTATATCTCGGCGTGAGGGGGGTCCATGACGGGAGAGGGGAGAGTCCCTCCGGGAATTTCTTTTCAAAAAGTTGTCCGAACAGTGCTCTAAACTCAGGAAAGACCCGTAGTGCTGCGACTCGCAATTTCCCACCCCGATGGGTGAGATACCAACTTAAGGACCAATCAGCGTTGAGTGGCCGGCCGGTGTTCATCCTGTATCCGATGGCAACACGAATATCTGTCGGTTTCTCTTTCCCGATCACTTCATACCGGGGCTGAATCTCTTCGGGCGGCTGAATGACGGCATAGGCGGTATAAAGAAATTCGGACATCTCACGCTTCGCCTGAGCGAAGTCATATCCATCTCCATATGCTTTCAGCAGTCTCTCCACTTCTGCGATGATGGCACGTCCTTCCTCTGAAGAAGGCGAGTCGACAAAAAATCTGCGTTCCAGTCCGTAAAAATAAAGGCGGATATATGCCTCATCACAGTCGGTATCTGATCGATCACTGGTAAGCCATGCAAGGTATTCACCACGTTCTTCGGTGCAGAACAGGTGGTATCTGAGATAGTTAAAGTGTTCCTCTTTCTGGGACGGATCAAAAAACACATTCTCGGCTGCCTCCAAACTGGGATCAATCACCGAATCTGCGCAGGGCTCAAACGTAAAATCATCGCCATCTCGTCTCCCCAGATAAATCATTCCGGCAATGTTCCGCCCAGCTACCGTCACAGTCTGACCCTTGGGGACCCAGACATCCTCAACGGGGATCCAGACATGAGGGCTTTCACAGACTAGTGCCTTGTCTGAGTACATAGAAAAATGCGGCTTAGTTCTCTAGGTTCCAGTTTCGTCGTGAACATCATCCGTAGAATTCCAGATTATACGCATAAGCCGCGAATTGGACTGAATCCATGACGTAGGTTTCGGACAGGGGAAATCCTGTCGGTGTCAATTAAGTTTTGAACTGGCACTGCAATATTGCGGGGAGCCCAAAGAGGCAGTCCGGGGGTCATCTGCATGGGTGTAGTTCCGTGAATCCAAAGTGCTCCGATCTCTTCGGTTACTTGGCGTATCAGTTCCAGAAAGAAAGTTCTTGCACAAATACCGGTGTATGTCCATATCACGGATCCAATGGTGAGGATCCGCTTCGTATTGGTCCCTGTCTGAACTTAGTTTGCCATGCAGAACTGACGCAACTGGTTGGAAATCTCCAGATTCAGTTCATAGTCGGAGCCTTCGTCAATGAGAACATCTTCAAACCGGTCATAGGCCCATTCATTCATGGTTTCCAGTGCTCCTTCCTGCATCAGTTGAAATCGTTCGGCCAGAGCGGCATACTCGGATCTGCTCCAGTGCTGCCGGGTCAGAAGTTCACGCAGAAAAGCGGAGTGTCTGGCATCCAGTCCATCAAAGGTGTCGGCGGAGTCATTTGAATCCGTGGTGGCATCCTTCGTGACCTCTTCCTCGAAAATATCCCCTAGAAGCGCAGATACCTGTGCGGTTTCTGTTTTTAATGATGCAATCTGCCTCTCGTCCAGAATGACGGGTTCGTTGTGGTCCGGTGATGGAATGGCGAAGCCCGGATCTTGGGTTCTATCGGGGGACAGAATTGTTTTCGGGCCACCTGAAGTGGAGAGGGCATGCAGTTCTGAGTAGATGCTTTCGGGCGGCAGCCCCATGGCATGATAGAGTTTTTCAAGTGCCTTGATTTCGGCGGTTTCAATCCTGCCGTCAACGGCGGCGATGCGCAGAGCAAGTTTCCCAATCCGATGAAGCGCGTCCTTGGAAACACGTTTCAGATGATTTCGAAACCAGGTCAGGCTGGGCGGTACCGCAAGGATCCACTGAAGGTTGGCGAGAAGGCGATCCCGTCCGGCGGCCGGAGTGGAATCTATGTATGCCTCTAACAGGGCTTTCTCATCCTCGTTCATGCGTTCGTCTGCGTTGGCAATAAAGCCTCCGATCCCAAGGCAAAGGAGCGCCTCGAGATACTCAATGCTGGATTCTTCCTGTTCTGTGACCGGCTGTGGCAACCTGAACAGAACCACCGGCTCTCCTGTCTTTGGCCCACGCAAGTCAAAGCGGGGATCCGGCACCATACCGATGGATCGGAGTGCAAGTATGTCTGCAGTTTTGGTGATGTGGCCTTTCGCAATTTTTTCGGGCCGTACCTCATGGACATTCTCTATGACCTGTTCAATCGGGACAAGGTCCTCAGAATTGATGACCGTTTCCGCCCAGTCTTCCAGTACTTTGATGGCAGTATTCGGAAAGAGGGGCTGTAAACTTTGGGGAAGAAAAGCATGTGCTTCAATCCTCTTCCTGCCCTCCGTGTATTTTCCAAGAACCCGGCTGTATTTGCCCAGAGCTTCGGTTGCCTCATGGATGATTTCATCCACCTCTTCGTGCAGATCAAATTCGAGAGGAAGGTTCGGGATTTCTTCGTACGGGGTCAGGAGTACATTGAAAGCTCTGGATTTCGATATGTAAGATGCTTCAAGAACTGAATACAGGTGAGGTACCAGGATCCCATTCGGGAATGTCTTTTCAAAGAGCTGTCCAAACAGAGCCCGAAACTCGGGGAACGCTCTGCGGGCGGCTGTACGTAACGGGGGCGTATCCGGATGGGTGGTATACCAGCTCAGCACCCAGTCTGCACTGAGGGATTGCTTCGTTGCAATTCGGTGCGCAATTGCAACCCGCACATCAAGCGGGATTTCGCGGTCGACCACCTCAAACCGGGGCTTGATCCCCTCAGGTGGCTGGACGATTGCGTGGGCAGTGTAGAGAAATCTGCACAGAATACGCTTAATTTCGTGAAAATTATCCAGATGCGCATAGGTCTCCCGCAGTCGCTCCACTTCTTTGATGATGGCATGCTGCTCGTCCAGAGGCGGAGAGTCCAGAAAAAACCGGCGTTCCAATCCGTAGAAATAGAGGCGTATGACGCATTCATGGCAGTCAAGTCCTGCCCGGTCCCCGGCGAGCCAATCAAGATAATTGGCCCGGTCACGTGCACCAAGCTCAAAGTACCTCGTACTGTAGGAGAGCCGTTGATGCGGAGGCTGCAAAGGGTGAAGGCGTTTCTCCACCCGCAGATAGGGATCAATGGTAGAATCTGCCCACCACTCATAGGTGCGAAAGTTCTCCCTGCTGCCCAGATAAATCATCCCCGCAATCTCTCGTCCAGCTATGTTTATGGTATGACCTTGAGGAATCCAAATATCATCGGGAATCTCGATATTAAAGCCAGACCATACGTCAAGGTCTAAGTACATTAAGATTGTTGGATTACAGGTAACGCCGGAAGTTCGTTTTACAGTGCCGGATTCGGATTTGATTCTGCACAGGTTTTCTGAATCGGAAGAAATGTCTGGCCCAGGGTCACGGAATCTCCACAATTTTTCAATCTTCTTCGAAAAGGGATGGAGTCGTTCGGTTTCAGGTTAATCACGGACTGCAATTCCGTCCTGACTTGCAGAACAGCAACACAGTTGCACCACTTGACGTTTTGACGCATTGCGTCAACTCTATTCACTGCTGTGAGTGTGTGATTTCTATATCAACACGGTCACTGGCAGAGTTTGGCAGAAATCTCCGGGTTGATGTCATAGTGTGCACCTTCATCAATCAGGATGTCGTCAAAACGATCAAATGACCATTCATTCAGGGTTTCCAGTGTTCCTTCGTGCATCAGTTGAAATCGTCCGGCTAAAACGGCATACTCTGATTTATCCCAGTGTTGCCGGGTCAAAAGTTCACGCAGAAACGCCGAGTGTCCGGCATCCAGTCCATCAAAGACATCCGTGGAGCCGTTTGAACCCGTGCTGACCTCTTCCTGCACAGTTTCTTCAAAAATATTCCCTAGCAGCGCAGACACCTGTGCGGTCTCCATCTTTAGGGATGCGATCTGGCCTTCGTCCAGAATGACAGGATGCTGGTCATCCGGTGACGCAGCGGCAAAGCCGCTGTTTTGCGATCCATTGGCAAACGGAATCGTTTTCGGACCCCCTGACAGGGAAAGGGCATGCAGCTCGGAGTAGATGCTTTCGGGAGCCAGGTCCAAGACCTTGTAGAGTTTTTCGAGTGCCTTGATTTCAGCGGTCTCAATCTTTCCGTCCACGGCGGCAATGCAGAGCGCGAATTTCCCCATTTTAAGGGGGAGGTCTCCGGCAACATTTTTAAGATGCCTTCGAAAACCGGCCAAATTGGGCGGCACAGAAAGCGCCCACTGAAGGTTGGCAAGGAGGCGGTCACGCTCAGGTTCGGTGACGGGGACAGAATGCAGGTAAGTTTCTAAAGCGGCATGTTCTTCCTTTCCGACAGGGTCATCTGCATGGGCAATAAAGGCACCAATCATCAGGCAAAGGAGTGCCTCGTGATACCTGCTGCTGACTTCTTTCAGTTCCGTAACCGGTTCGGGCAGCTTGAAGAGAACCACCGGTTCCCCCATCTTTGGCCCCCGCAAGTCAAGGCGGGGATCGGGCACCATGCCGATGGAAAGAATCGCCAATGTATTGGCAGCCCTGGTGGTGTGTCCCTTCGTGATTTTTTCGGGCGGTGCCTCATCAACCTTCTCAACGATCTGTTCAATCAGGGGAAGATTTCCAGAATCAATCACGGTTCCCGCCCAGCTTTGCAGTTCTTTTATTGCGGCATTCTCAAACAGTGGTCGAATACTTTGGGGAAGCAGCGTATATGCTTCAATTTTCTCCCAGCCTTCAGAATGCTTTCTAAGAAATCGGCCATACTTATTCAGAGCCTCTGTGGCCTCATGAACGATTTCTCCAATCTGTTGCGGTGGATTAAATCTGGGAGGAATGTCCGGGATCTCCTTGAAAGGGCTTATGCTGGCATCGAAAGACAGGGAAGCCGCCCTGTAATCCGCTTGAAGGGGAACCTGCGGCGGGGATACCGTGACTCCCTTTGGAAATGCCTTTTCAAAAAGCTGTGCAAAGAGAGCCCTGAACTCGGGAAAAGCCCAGCGTGCTGTGGCCCGTAACGGTTGTGTGTCTGGATGGGTCGCATACCAGCTCAGTGCCCAGTCGGAACTTAGCGGCTGGCCCGCTTCTATCATGTGTCCGATTGCAACCCGAACATCAAGTGACATATTTCCGCCGATTATTTTAAACCGGGGTTCGATCTTATCGGGCGGCTGGACCATTGCATGGGCGGTATAAAGAAAATAGGACAGTTCGCGTCTGGCCTGCTGGAACCCAAACATATAATTATACCTCGTCAGTAATCGCTCCACTTCTTTGATGATGGCATGCTGCTCCTCCAGAGGAGGTGAATCCAGAAAAAATCTACGTTCCAGGCCGTAGAGGTAAAAGCGTATCATGGACTCATGGCAATCATACACGGCCCGGTCACTCGCAAGCCAGTCAAGATATCTGGCCCGATTATATGAGTGAAGTGTGTAGTATCTCATACTGGAGAGGCGATATTGGTACGATAATGAACGGCCGGATGGAGCATCCTCTACTTCCAGATCCGGGTCAATGACTGAATCTGCATACGTCTCTTGCGTGCGCCGGAAGTGCTTCCGATTTCCCAGATAAATCATTCCGGCAATTTCCCGCCCTGCGACGGTTACCGTCTGATTTTTGGGGATCCAGATGTCTTCATCGGGAAGGATGACCTCAGGTCGAATCACTGCGTTGACATTTAGGTACATTGAATTTTTAATCTTCTTCGAAAAGGGACCGAGTCGTTCGGTTTCAGGTTAATCCCTGACTGCAATTCCGCTCTGACTTGCAGAACAGCATCACCACTTGACGTTTTGTCGCATGACACATTGCGTCAAATCTATTCACTGCTGTAAGGGTGTGGATTCTGTATCAACACGGTCACTGGCATAGTATGGCAGAAATCTCCGGGTTGATCTCATAGTGTGCATCTTCATCAATCAGGATGTCCTCGAAACGATCAAAGGACCATTCATTCAGGGTTTCCATTGCTCCTTCCGGCATCAACTGAAATCGCTCTGCCAAGGCGTTATATTCTGTTTTGACCCGGTGCTGCCGGGTCAAAAGTTCACGCAGGAAAGCCGAGTGCTGAGCATCCAGTCCCGCAAAGACATCCGTGGTGCCAGTGGAATCTGCACTGACATCTTCGTGAACATCCTCCTCGAAAATATCCCCCAATAGCGAAGATACCTGCGCGGTCTCCGCCATGAGTGAAGAGATATGCTTCTTATCCAAAACAACGGGCTCATGACTGCTTGACGATGGGGGGGTGCGGCCGTCATTTTGCGTTCCATCGGCAAACAAAACCGTTTTCGGGCAACTTGGCACAGAAAGGGCGTGCAGTTCTGAATAAATACTGTCGGGCGGCAGTCCGATGGCCTTGTAGAGTTTTTCGAGTGCCTTGATTTCAGCGGGATGAATTGTGCCGTCTACGGCAGCGATGCAGAGTGCAAATTTTCCCATGCCGGGAAGGGCATCATCGGAAACATGTTTCCGATATTTTCGGAATTCTGCAAAGTTCGGCTGCACAGAAAGGCCCCATTGAAGGTTTGCAAGAAGGCGATTGCGCTCAGAATCGGTGATCGAAGCGGAGTGCAGATACGCCTCTAAAGCGGCGCTTTCTTCCTTCGTAATACGGCCATCTGCATGGGCAATACATACTCCAATCATCAGGCAAAGGAGTGCCTCATGATATTCACTGCGGGCTTCGTTCAATTCTGTGACCGGTTCGGGTAGCTTAAAGAGAATTACCGGCTCCTCCATCTTCGGCCCCCGCAGTTCAAAGCGGGGATCCGGTACCATGCCGATCGAAAGAAACGCCAGCGTATTGGCAGCCCTGATGATATGATGCCTTGTGATTTTTTCGGGCATTGTCTCCTCAATTTTCTCAACGACATGTTCAATTAGGGGAAGATCTCCAGACTCAATCACGGTTCCCGCCCAGCTTTGCAGTTCTTCGACTGCCCGGTTCGGAAACAATGGCCGAATACGCTGGGGAAGCAGTGCATATGCTTCAATTCTCTCCCGGCCCGCGGGATACTTTCCAAGAAATCGGCCATACTTATTCAGAGCTTCTGTGGCCTCATAAACGATATCCCAGATCACTTCCGGTGAACCGCTTGCATAATAAATATATATGGGATCTTCAAAGTGATCCTCAAGACTTACCAAAAAAGCTTTTGAAGATGCCTCGTAATACGGGGAAAAAGGATAATGATCTGTGGGGGATGACATCAGCCCATCGGGGAACATCTCCTCTAAAATCTGTGTGAAGAGCGCCCTGAATTCCGGGAAAGCACGCTGTGCCGCTGTTCGTAATGGAGACGAGAGTGGATCAGTAATATACCAGCTCAGGCACCAGTCGGCATGAACAGGCTGGTGATTTTTCAACCTATGCCCGATAGCGATACACACATCAAGTGCCATCACCTTACCGATCATTTCAAATCGGGGTTTGATCTTTTCGGGAGGTTGAATCACTGCGTAGGCCGTATAGAGGAAACGTGACATCTCACGTCTGGCCCGGGAAAACTCATTTAGATGGTCGTATGCTTCCAGCAGTCTCTCAATTTCTGCAATAATGGCCTGCCTCTGTTCCAGTGTGGATGACTCTGAAAAAAATCGATGCTCCATTCCGTAGAAGTAAAGACGCAGATAGGATTCGTGGCAATCAACGGTTGCCCGATCACTGGCGAGCCAGTCTAGATACTCTGCACGCTCATCTCTACCGAATTCGTGATACCTCAGATAGTAAAGGATATCTTTTTTTTCCGAGGGATCATAGTAACTGGAATTGCCCACTCTCAGGTCCGGGTCAATAGTGGAATCTGCACATGGCTGAAAGATGCCATTACCGTATTTAACGAGTTTTCGCTTTCCGAGATAAACCATTCCGGCAATTTTTCGACCTGCTACGGTTACGGTCTGATGCTGAGGGATCCAGACATCGTCATCTGGAATGAAGACATGAGGGCGATAATTTATTTTGGCGTTTAAGCGCATTGAAATGGTTGAGTTACATAGATGGCTGCGGCCTCATTTTGGCGTTCCAGACGCTATACGCATTGAATTTACGCAGATTTCCTGAATCTGAAGGACAGCATGGTCCACGAAACGCCCCGGATCCGGTCAAGAATACGAGCGTATTCAAATGTCGTCGCAGTGAAATAAGTTCGCTATGTTTAAGTCTTCAGGATGAATCAAAATTCAACTTCAGTGTATCCTAAAATGTAGGGACAGTACCCCCTGAACCTTCCCGGAAACTCACAGCAGACTCCTTGAGTCTGAAGGGCATGCTGCTCCGCGAAATGCCCACCCCAGTTCTGTCAGGGACACGGATACACTCAAGAATCTTTACAAGGGAACAAAGCTGTTCGGCTTAAAGTTTATAAGATAAATCAAAATTTAATTTTAATATATCTTAAAATGATCCACCGTGACATAACCCAAAAACTGACCGAGGCCGCAAAAGCGTACCCGGTCCTTACGGTCACTGGCCCCCGGCAGAGCGGGAAGACGACGTTATGCAGGACGGTGTTTGACGAACACGCATACACGAATCTGGAAGAGCCGGACACCCGGGCATTCGCACGGGAAGATCCCCGCGGATTTCTTGCACAGTTCCCGAAGGGAGCGATCATTGGTGAGGTGCAGCGGGTTCCAGATCTGCTCTCGTATTTGCAGGGGATGGTTGATGATGTGCCGGATCCAGGCAAGTGGGTTCTTACTGGATCCCATAACCTGCTTTTATCCGATTCAGTCGGTCAGTCCCTTGCAGGGAGAACCGCAATCTTTCATCTGCTCCCATTGAACTGGCGCGAAATTTCAAGATTCCCTCAGTATCCTCAAACATTGGAGGAGGCGCTTTTCTTTGGATCCTATCCACGAATCTTTGATGCCGGGCTGAATCCTGCCGACTGGCTGGGAGACTATGTACAGACCTACGTTGAACGAGACGTAAGGGCAATTACGAATGTAGAGGATCTTTCTGTATTTCAGCGATTCTTGGAACTGTGCGCCGGGCGGACAGCGCAATTACTTAATCTCTCTGTACTGGCCGGAGATTGTGGAATCGCCCAGCCGACCGCGAAGGCATGGATGGGTATACTTGAAGCCAGCTTCATTGCTTTTCGGCTGAAAGGTTTCCACGCAAACCTGCGCAAACGACTGGTGAAAATGCCCAAGCTGCATTTTTATGATTCGGGGCTGGTCTGCTGGCTGCTCGGGATTCGCTCCCCTGAGCAGTTGCGTAACCACCCGCTTCGAGGGGCAATCTTTGAAAGTTGGGTGGTGTCCGAGTTTGTCAAGCATCAGACCAATCGCAGAGAGACAGCCAGAGCATTGTCCTTTTACCGGGACCAGAATGGCGCAGAAATAGATCTGATCATTGAGACCTCATCACATCTTCACCTGATTGAGGCAAAATCATCCGCAACGGCCTCGTCAAGCCTATTGACGGGGCTGAAGCGGGTTCGGCGGCACTTTGAGGAAACCCCCTATCAGTGTTCTGCGATGGTGGTCTATGGCGGCGACGCGCCGCAGTACAGAAAAGACGCGCACATTATTCCCTGGCGGGAAGCGATCCCGGAAAAAATGGAGGCGGGAGTTGGGATTTCAATCGCCCACGGGGGTTGCAGTCCATAAAAGCGGCCATCTCATTCGGATTTTTCGCTCTCCATAGATCGAAACGTTCTGGACAGGGTTGCAAAATTACGGGTCAGATACATGGTGAGCGACAGAAGGAGGAACAGGCCGATGCTGCCCGCCAAAAGGGCATAGTTCTGCAACTGCAAAAGCAGGAAGATAAAGGTGTACAGAATGGTCAGGATGCCTGCCGTCAGGAGACCGACTCCGCGTGAGCGATAAATAGATCCGGCATAAAGCGCTGCAAGCCCAATGGTCGCAATGCCGGAGAGGATGTAGGCATGATTAAAGGCCATGTGCTCTCCAAGGGCAAGCAGCATCAGAAAGAACAGGCAGAGATCCAGCCCCACCAGAATGTACTGAAAGGGATGCGCCCGCAGGCCGATCCGCATCTCGGTCAGAAAGAATGCAAGCAAGGTCAGGCCGATCAATAAGAACCCGTAACGGGTGGAACGCTGCGTTTTACGATACTGGTCGACCGGAGGGTAGAGCGAAACACCGAAGGCAGCGTCCATCAGCAGGGCCTCGGTCTCTCCGCGCCAGGACTGTGCGAAGGCGCGGTTCAGGTCCAGAACCTGCCAGGCGGCCGAGAAGCCGCTGTCCGAGATCGTCCGCTGATCCGGCAGAAATGCACCGCGAAAACTGGGGGACGGCCAACTCGAAGAAAGATCAATCCGGGTCGTCTTGCCTACAGGGATGAACGTCAGCTCATCATTCCCGTCAAGTTGAAGATTGAAACTGAATTCGTTCGGCTGCTGTGCCATTACCGGAGTACTGATCCCCGCAGGTGCGAGGATGTTTGCCTCCTGCATCCCGGACTCAAACGTGAGCATGGAATCGGACCAATTCATCAAAACTTCCTCCTTTACCCCCCGCATATCTGTGATGCCAAAGGCAATAAAGGCTTCCTGCCACCGGATATCATCTTCGTTAATGGACCACCGGCTGAAGTCGGCTTCGGAAAAATCCCCGCTGATCGTGAGGTCAGCGGAATAGAGGATCGTCTGATAGATGCCCCGGTAGCGGATTTCCGGTTCGACGGTACCGGTGATCGCAAGCGTGTTGGGGAGAAAAAATGCATGCCGCACGGTGGCAAGCGGCTCACCGGTGGCGCCGCTCATATATTCAGAACTAGAATAGGGAACGACCAGCACCGGCCCCAGGAGGGTCTGTTTGCCGCTCCATTCGTTTCCGATTTCCGAAAGCGTCTCTTCTCGTGTCACACTGCGATCATTGACCAGTTCTGCAATAATCGCCAGAGGGATCATCAGGATCAAGGTAATAAGGGCAATGGCACCTAGTCGCAATTCTACGGATTTGCCCAGGCGTTCAAGGATTTCGTGTGCCATGAATTCAGGATTGATATTGTTCTATCGGGGGGCAGGTACAAACCAGATTTCGGTCTCCATAGGCCTCGTCAATTCTCCGGACTGTGGGCCAAAATTTATGATCCCTGGTCCAGGGGGCAGGAAATGCTGCCTGTGTCCTAGTATAAGGGAGATCATAATGATCTGCACAGACCAATGCTGTAGTATGCGGTGCCTGTTTGAGAATGTTGCGTTCTTTATCCTGATCTCCTTGTTCAATTTCTGCAATTTCTGCGCGTATTGCGATCATTGCATCACAGAACCGATCCAGTTCGGCTTTGGATTCGCTTTCGGTGGGTTCAATCATCATGGTTCCGGCAACGGGCCAGGACATCGTCGGTGCATGGTACCCATAGTCCATGAGCCGTTTGGCGATATCAACCGCGTCAATGCCTGCCGTACGCTTTAAGGGGCGCACATCCAGGATAAATTCATGGGCCACATATCCCCCTTTGCCACGGAACAGGATCTCATAGTGCCCAGACAGGCGTTGAGCGACATAATTGGCGTTCAGGATGGCAATTTCCGATGACCGCCGGAGTCCATTTGGTCCCAGCAGTGCGATATAAGCCCAGCTGATCAGAAGGATACTTGCGCTTCCATAAGGGGCGGCTGCAACCGGGCCGATTGCCTGATCTCCACCGGTTGGAATAAGGGGATGTCCAGGCAGGAAGGGCGCAAGATGCTCCGCAACACAGATGGGGCCTACACCGGGGCCGCCCCCGCCATGCGGGATGGCAAAGGTTTTATGCAGATTCAAATGACACACATCGGCCCCAAAATTGCCAGGCTTACACAGTCCGACCTGTGCATTCATATTCGCACCATCCATGTATACCTGACCGCCATGTTCATGTACTGCGTTACAAATTTCCCGTATCTGTTCTTCAAATACGCCGTAAGTCGTTGGGTAGGTGATCATAAGTGCCGCCAGGCGGTCACTGTGCCGGGCCAGTTTTCTTTCCAGATCCACGAAGTCAATATCTCCGTTGCGGCTAGTCTTCACCACGACCACCTTCATCCCTGCCATAACCGCGCTGGCAGGGTTGGTGCCATGGGCGGAGTCGGGAACAAGACACACATTCCGATGAGATTCTCCTTTACTGGATAGATACGCCTGGATGACCAGGAGTCCTGCATACTCTCCGCTCGCTCCAGAATTCGGTTGCAGGGATACGGCAGAAAACCCTGTCAATTCCCCAAGCCATTTCTCAAGATCCGAAAAGATTTCCTGATAACCGGTGGCCTGATCCAGCGGAATGAAGGGATGCAGTCCGTTGTAATCCGCCCAGCTGACGGCAGCCAGCTGCACCGCGGCATTAAGCTTCATGGTACAGGAGCCGAGCGGGATCATGCTGGTTGTCAGAGAGAGATCACGGGATGCGAGGCGGTGCATGTAGCGCATCAACTCGGTTTCAGAGCGGTACTGATTAAAGATGGGGTGTGTTAAGTAGGGGGTATTGCGCGGCAGAATTCCTTCGTACGATGCAGGTACGGAAGCAATCCGTTCTTTTGCGCTGGATGTGTCTGCATCAAACAGGGACAGCAGGGTGTTCACATGCGCTGCGGTTGTAGTTTCATTCAGGGAGATGCCGACACTTCCATCCGGCATATAGCGGAGGTTGACTCCCTGGGATTCTGCTTTCTCCTGAAGGTCATTTGGCGGATTCTCAATGCAGATGGTGTCAAAGAAGTTTTTATGCCGGAGGCGATAGCCGTTTTCCTGCAGGCCTTTTGCAAGGGCAAGTGTCCACATATGGACACAGAGGGCAATATTTCGGATCCCGTCCGGGCCATGAAATACCGCATAGGCACCTGCCATGACCGCAAGTAAGACCTGTGCGGTGCAGATGTTGCTCGTTGCGCGTGCCCGTTTGATGTGCTGTTCGCGCATCTGCAGTGCCATGCGGAGTGCTGGTTTGCCATCCATATCAACGGTCACACCGATCATGCGACCTGGAACCTGACGACGAAAATCCGTCTTCGTAGCGAAGAATGCCGCATGTGGACCGCCATATCCGAGTGGTACGCCAAATCGCTGAGAATTTCCAATTACGGCATCTGCCCCGAATTCTCCGGGTGCACGAAGCAGGGCCAGGCTAAGCAGGTCAGCAGCGACCGCAACATAGGCACCTGCCTCATGAGCTTCTTTGCAGAGACGCTCATAGTGCTCAATCACTCCGTCCGAGCCCGGGTATTGCACCAGAGCCCCAAACACCTCGGGCGTGAATTCGAATGAATTGTGATCAGCAACGATCAGGTCGATCTCCAGCGGAACAGACCTGGCTTTCACCACGCTGATGGTTTGGGGGTGACAGTTGTCGGAGACCAGAAACTTCCTGCGTTTCCGTGTGAGGCGGGAGAACATCATCATGGCTTCTGCCGCTGCAGTTCCTTCGTCCAGAAGAGAGGCATTGGCGATCTCCATACCGGTCAGATCAATGACCGCGGTTTGAAAGTTTAGAAGCGCTTCCAGGCGGCCCTGAGAAATTTCGGCCTGATAGGGGGTGTACTGTGTGTACCACGAAGGATTTTCCAGTACCGCACGCAGGATTGCCCGCGGTGTGATCGTGTCATGATAGCCCATGCCGATATAGGACCGGAAGAGTTTGTTTTGCCGCCCAATCTTTCGTAAATCAGAAATCACGACATGTTCGGGGCGGGATTCCGGTACATTGAGGAGTTGATTATCCAGAATGGATGCAGGAATGGTTTCCTGGATCAGTTCGTCGAGCGAACCAAGTCCAAGCGTTTGCACCATGTCCTGTACGTCGGGTTTTGCGGGTCCGATATGACGGGCGGCAAAACGGTCTGCGTGCGGCAAATGGGTTCCCATAGCGAATTCGTTAGTTGTTCAAAGGTGCACGGATCGTGAGTTTTTACGACCTGTTTGGAAAGTGTTTGCGGTTTGATGTCAGTGACTTCAACGCCTGATGCGCGGCCTGTTGCTGCGCTTTCTTTTTACTGGTTGCCTGACCTCTGCCGAGGCGGTTTCCGTTGACATGAACGTGAACGGTAAAGATACGGTCATGTGGAGGACCAGCGGTATCGGTAACGAAGTACTCCGGTTGCGGCCACCCTCTTGCCTGTGCATATTCCTGAAGCCTGCTTTTGTAGTTGTCATCTTTCGTAATGAGTTGCTGGAAGTCTACATATTCCAGGATGTTCTGATGAATAAAATTCCGGGAATGGGTTATACCACTGTCCAGATGAATTGCACCAATAATGGACTCCAGACAGTCGGCTAGGACGGAATTATTTTTGCGCCCGCCGTGTGATTCCATATAGGGATTGAGTTCAATAAAGTCACCTAATCCAAGATCACGGGCCGTTTTTGCGCAGGCAGTTCCGCTTACGAGTTTGGAGCGCGTGTCGGTCAGAAAGCCTTCCATCTCTTCAGGGAACCTGTCGTAGAGGTATTCGGCGACGACTGCCCCCAGGATTGCATCTCCCAGGAACTCTAATCGCTCGTAGGACTGAAGGAGTCTACGCGTCTGATTACGCTGTGCCGAGGGATGGCGGAGAGCTTTTTCAAAGAGGTCGAAATTATAGATACGGATCCCGAGGGCTGCCTCAAGTTTTTTCCAGCGCGGATGCTTTCTGCGCGGAAGAATGCGTCTTAGAATGCGAACAAATTGTGCAGTCATGCAACTACAGACTCACAGCGGAGTATCCTTGATAGTTTCTGTCTCTGCAAAACATTTACTTTGAATCATGATTTGGGCTATTGTTGCGATTGTTGGCATTCTCACTCCATTTTGTTACTCAGCGTTTGAAAAATGGATTAAAGTCCAGAAAGCGCAGGTCAGTTCACCGGTTGTGGAGGAATATGTCGCACGGTTAACGGAAGCGGAGGACCAGCTTGAATCGGCAAAGCAGCGCATTGAAAACCTGGAATCTATTGTAGTCACCCGGCTGCTTGAGGATCCTTCCAAAAAGGAGAAATTGGACATAGAAGCATCTGAAATGATTGCACAGAACGCAAAACTAAAGCAGCGATGATATTCTTTCTCATTCTGGGAGCTCTTGTGCTTCTGTCTGTCGTTGGGTTGGTTGTACTATGGATTTATCTGGATGGTCAGATTACTCATGGGGGTAAAGCACTGCTGAAGGAGGTGATGGCACGTCTTGAGAATGCAGAAAACGAGGTGAGCGTGCTCAAGCGCAGGGTAGAGGATCTGGAGACCATTGCCGCGAATGAGGATTAGTCCAGCCGTGTAAGAGCAGGGGCTTATTCGGAAGACTGTACAGGAAAGCCCAATGTATGGTATTCCCGGGGCATGCACTCAAAGCAGGCATGTAACGCCGGAATATGAGTATGGGCGATGCCGTCACAGGTCCGTTCAGGGTATTTGCAGAAAACCTCTGGAGGATTGGGGGAGGATTCGCCGGCATGCATTGGTAAGGTGATCGGATTGGGGGGATGCCACGGGACAACTCACCAAAACGATGGATCCGTCAGGTAATGCGGCCCCTTCATTCCTGCTCGGACAGTTCAATCATCCAATTAGAAAGTTGTTTGGCAGTCCAAGACAGCCTGATTGGAGAACGATAAGTGACCGCTCAGAATAAAGTTGCTGACGTTAGACAAGGATACAGCGTGGCAATTATCAGATGATTCAATTGCTTTGTCAATGAGGGTTTGCGTCTGGACGAGAATATGTAGTGTCTGCTTATCTATGTCCCCAGTTCCTGTCGCTCGGCCTGCGTCCCCGCACCCCTGAGCCTGTTATTGATGCGATGTACGGGGGATGGTTCTTATTGATGAATCTGAGTAGATTTTTATGTTTCGGACGACTAATTGTCCCTTCTCATGGTGCTACCACCTCTGGATCGAACAATAAATAAACCCAGGCGACTATCCATGACAAACTGAGTTTGATTCGCATTCCGGGCAATCTCATAATCCTGGGTTAGCGCGAAATGTCCTGCCTCCGCAACTGCTTTAATCCAAATCTCGTCAGAGACACCTTGGTTCAGAATGTCCCTATGTCGGACGATATTTAATCCAGATTTCTGTAGGGGCTCAACAAAATTGTTGCTGTCAAGGCACTCGTCTACATAAAACACAGGTGAGTCAGCATGCGGCATAGGCTATGGCATCCTTAACTTTGTTATGACTGATGCCATAGCTAGTCGCAATATCTTGCGGCAACTCCCCGGCCTTGACTCTATCCTGTACAACTGCGACGGATATCCCGGTTCCGGTTATAGTAGGCTGCCCAAACCGGATTCGTGGATCAATCCTGATGGTCTTTCTCTCCACGCCAGGAATCCAGGGATATAACACATCAGGAAGTTCCTCCTCATTAAACTCAATCCGACTGATGTATCTGCCGATAAGATCAACCGATTCCATCTGCCCATGACGTGTTGCATTCAGTAAAATACCCCGGGTGTGCTCAAAATAAACATCGGTTCCTACGCAGAGCTTAGGATGAACTAACGGGTAAGGGATCCCCAATTTCTGCCCGAGGTATTGCGACGCTTCTCGGATTTTTTGAAGAGAAATCCCCAGGTTTTTTCGCATGTAATTGATTGCAAAGGCCTCTGAAAGCTGAAGAAAATTCAGCGTCCGTTCCGAATCCGAAGCCGATATTACAGAGTTCCTGTGATTGCTTTTCAGCCACGAATACAGCGTGGAGTACGGCATTCTCAGTGCCTCAGACACACCTCGACGGGAGTACAGTGGATACTCCTGCGGGGAAAACTCACCATAGATCATTTTAGTTATGATTATAAAATAAATACCAACTATTACGGATATATACAAACTACAGAACTATTTGTTTCTGCATCTCCCCGCGGTAGACTAATTGATGCACCGCTGAGTTGTTACGGAATTTAAATTTTCCAGTTACCGACCGGAAGCTACACAGCACCGCCAGAATATCCCTTGCAGGAAAGTTCGGAGACTGAAGGGGATGCGTGTAGATTGACTCCGGCTCCAATCAAGGCATGGAGTCCCGGAAAAAGCGGGATTGGGCAGTACTTCAAGGATCTCGAAATCCGGTTCCGGCTCCGCGGGGGCAGATCCTTCAGACTCAGACACCACGGGCGCAGGCGAAATGCGCTTGATCAGTATGCGAAGGGCTGGCTGGATTTCATCATCGGTGTGAGTAGGGAGATTATTTTTGGAAATCACACCAGATATTGATTGCCATCCCGTTTTCTAAAACGATTCCCGTGGTAGTCTCTGGTGAGATTGTTTGGCGGGTGAAGTGCGAGAAGGTCTACGAACCGGGCAGGGAGATGGCCGGCTATCTCAAAAAATCCCCACCGATCAGTTTACTGCGAAGGTTTTGAATGTCCACCGTCTGGTCAACCTGTAAAACCATACCGCACAGATCGCGGACCTCTTCAGGGGTGCAGGTCAGTGTCCGATTTCTTGTAGCATGTCTGGGTACAGTGTGGTCGGACGTGGAAAGGTAACTTGATTTTCTGCGGTGGTAGTTGATTGCGTACAAAAGGTGCCGAATGCAGCACAAGTTGGGTTCAACGAAGTATATCTACTTGCCCGGAAGTGATCTACATAGCGTGTGGAGAGGTGCATGAGTAGAACTGCCTTGAAAATTACAAGTTTGGAACCAATGGAGACAGGACGGCATAAACGCGGTAAACGCTTTTTTCTAATCCCATGACGGATACGCTTTCCATTGCGAACAATCTCTCTAATGCAGGGGTTGATGGGGAGCAAGCCGAGGCGACTGCTAAGTCAATTGCCGCTGCCGTAGAACAACAAGGAGATCTTGCCACCAAGGATTTTGTGCATGGTGAACTGAGTTCTCTTGAAACTCGGCTTGTGTATTGGATCGCTGGAACGGGTCTGGTTATCGTAGGCGTTTTTTGTCGCCGCAGGTGTATTGCCCTGAGATTTCCCGGTAATCAGGAAGGGATGATTCTATCTTCATTTCAGGTGGGTCCATGTTCATTTCTGGATACTACACCCTTAATAGGGGGAATTATGGGGCTTGAGTTGTCTCTGCTTTTGGTGTGGGCAGGCATGAAAAAATGAGAATTATATATTTAAATGAAAATTTCTCAAGGAATTTTCGTAAAAATAGATTATATAGCAGGAATCATGTTGGCGAATGAACTTGTGACATATTAATGGCTCAATGGTGCAAGTATTTCAATTTATTGAGGCTGGTATTCAAGCTGCCGAAGCTGATTCGGCAGGACAATCCATCGAGGAAATCAGAGACAAATTGAATCAAACGATTGGCAATTCCCAGTGCCCAACCTGCAATCCTTGCCGGATCTGTAAGAATTTTGCAGACTGTTCACGAAACTGCGATGATACAAAACATTCTGATGATGTGTGGACGGCGGCATGGGCAGTCGGTGAGGCTGTGACATGTGGTGGCAGTTCTGCCGCGGCTGCGAAAAAAAAACCGAGTAGACGGTCGTTGATTAAGATAGGTATATATCAGGTTGGCTGTATTGGCAAAATTCTGTGGGATACTTATCAGGGTGTTAAAATGAATGAAAACAATCATGAATTATGTGTGAGGAGATTCAGGGATCATTTTCTAACACCCATGTGATCATGAATCGACTTACTCGACTTTTGTACTCTGTGGTGGTTCCATCAGGCAGTTTTGTTTTCTATTGGACAGATATTGGCCGGGGAAATCTTGGTAGCGGGGGGAATCCATACAGTGGCACAGCCACAGATCTAATTTTGGGCGCACTAGTTACGATAATTCTAATCATAGCTTTGTGGCTATATTTTCCCCTCAGCAGAAAGATTGAACGCTTTAGCCCGGCATGGAGCTTTGGGATAACTTGCGGAACGGGCTTTTTTTTCATTGGGCTTATGATGGACAATATAGGAGGGTATGCCTGGGGGGCTTATGCGTGGTTCTTTTTTCTGTGGATCACGGCTGATTTCGTAGATATGCCCAATGATCGTGGGCGCAAGCAACGCTTCAAAGTGTCCTTTTTCAAGCGTGTAAGGCCAATTGAGGACGCAGATAACGATCAAGTTTAGAATAGGTACGTCAACTATAAAACAGGATGGGCTCCCTCATAGAATCATTCTTGGGGAAGCCCATCCTGTAAAAGCAATAGTTCTATTAAATCAGTATAATATTCTATATTGAACCTGATTCAGATGCAGTCACTGGAAAACAGATCATGGATGATCCTCTATACCGGCAAGGCAATGCTGCCCAGACATTCACCTAACCTGCAATTTTACCGATGGGAATCCAGGATAGAGAATGTATTCTTGTAAGGTGCCGAATATAGCACAGGTTGGGTTCAATGAAGTGTGCCTACTTGCCCGAGGGTGGTTATACATAGCGTGTGGATGTGCATGATCAGAACTGAGTTTAAAGTGACAAGTTTGGAACCAATAGAGACAGGACGGCACAAAAGTAATGAACGTTTTTTCTAATCTCATGACCGATACGCTTTCCATTGCTAACAATCTCTCTAATGCAGGGGTTGATTGGGAGCAAGCCGAGGCGATTGCTAAGTCAATTGCCGCTGCCGTAGAACAACAAGGAGATCTTGCCACCAAGGATTTTGTGCATGGCGAACTGAGTTCTCTTGAAACTCGGCTTGTGTATTGGATCGTTGGAACGGGTCTGGTTATCGTAGGCGTTTTTGTTGCCGCAGGTGTATTGCCCTGAGATTTCCCGGTAATCAGGAAGGGATGATTCTATCTTCATTTCAGGTGGGGCCCATGTTCATTTCTGGAGACTACCCCCTGGTGAGGGGTGTTATGGGGCTTAGGTTGTCTCCGCTTTTGGTGTGGGCAGGCATGAAAAAATGAGTTTATGGGTTCAGGGCAGCGTTATGTCCTGCAACATTGAAGCCAAGATGATCTCGGAGGGTTGGTCGTGTATCCTCAGATGGGTGTAGCGGGTGATCGCCCTGCTGATGGGGTTCTATAGGGTGGCATATCTGAATTGTGGAATGAACTTCCCCCGATCTAAACGATCCTCACCTTTAACCTCAGTATCTCTTTGTCTGGGTGCGTGCTTGAATACGGTCTGGAACCGAAATCAATAGAGAATGTATTCGTGTAAGGTGCCGAATATAGCACAGGTTGGGTTCAATGAAATGTGCCTGCCTGCCCGAGGGGTGGTTATACATAGCGTGTGGAGGTGCATGAGCAGAACTGAGTTTAAAGTGACAAGTTTGGAACCAATAGAGACAGAACGGCATAAAAGCAATGAAGATTTTTTTCTAATCTCATGACGGATACGCTTTCCATTGCTAACAATCTCTCTAATGCAGGGGTTGATTGGGAGCAAGCCGAGGCAATTGCTAAGTCAATTGCCGATGCCGTAGAACAACAACAAGGGGATCTTGCCACCAAGGATTTTTTACGTAATCAGACCAATACTGTACGCGGCGAAATAAGCGCTCTGAAGGCGGATGTAAGTGCACAGGAAACACGGATAGTGTATTGGATTGTTGGAACAGGTTTGGCTGTTATAGGTGTTCTTGTTGCCGCAGGTGTATTGCCCTGAGATTTCTCAGTAATCAGGAAGGAATGATTCTATCTTCGTTTCAGGTGGGCACATGTTCATTTCTGGAGACTACATCCTTGGCATGGAGTATATGGGGCTTGAGTTGTCTCCGCTTTTGGCGTAGGCAGGCATGAAAAAACGAGTTTATGGGTTCAGCGCAGCGTTACATCCTAGTAGCATTGAAGCCAAGATGATCTCGGAGGGTTGGTCGTGTATCCTCAGATGGGTGTAGCGGGTGATTGCCCTTCTGATGAGGTTCTACAGGGTGGCACATTTGAATCGTGGAATCAACTTCCCCTGATCTAAGCGATCAGATCCTTATCTTTGGCATCAGTATCTCTTTGTCTGGTTGTGTGTCTAAATATGGCCCGGAACCAAAACCAATAGAGAATGTATCCCTTCTAAATCAATTACAGAGACATGATCAACACACTTTCTATTGTCCGCAGGCTGTCCAAGTCGGGGATCAACCGAGAACAAGCCGAGGCTTTTGCTGATGTTGTTCAGGACACCCTTGCAGATGCCGTGAATCAGCAAAATGCCAGCCTTGCTACGAAGGATTTTGTACATTTGGCCTTGGATTTGATGTTGAATTCAGGCCATGGGAAGGTGTTGTACACCAATGTGTTTGCGTAGCGATAATCGTTTTTCAGCCTCCCGCAAGTGTAGCGCATCCAGCACATATGCATTGCCGAGAGCATCGTTGAGAATATATCCAGGCCTCCGTCTGGAACACATGTGCAGGTATCGTGAACAATATCATCAGCTTCAAAGAAACCAAACGGAACGTACTGTCTTCGCTCGGATGAGACTCGCGGGATGACGATATAGTTCTTCTTCGGCTGCCGGATTTCAGTAAATAAGTGAGGATAATTGGCGGCCTCTCTTGTCTGCTGCTTCCTGCTCCTGAGTCAAAATTCTCTGACCTGCTTCACTCTATGAAGCACAAACGGTGTTGATCGAATGAATTGCGGGGGTACATCAACGAGCCACAGGCAATAACTGTAAACCCCATTCAGATAATCTTTTGCCCGAATCAGGCGCCTTACAAATGGCCTGAATTCGGGGTTACTTTCCAGTAACTGGTCGCGTTCATCCGCATTCAAAAGCAGCCCGCCGCCATCGGCGGGTTTATTCCCGTACTTACACTTTGGAACTTCTTCAATTGGATTTCTCTGTGCACTGACGACCAATTTAGAGTTCTTAAGCCTGCCCGCGTCAATCAGATAGGGGGAAATTGATTTGAGCTTGATATGATCAGGTTCAGCATCCACATCCTCGTAGTCAAAAGCGAACATTCTCCTTTCAGAAATTGTGCTTTTACCAAACCTGCGATGACTACTTTGACATGGGCTTTTCCGCGTGCATCAGACCCCCATCCGAAAGTTCGATGTGCAAATAATATATCCAACGCGTATCGCTCAAGCAGCAATGGCCAAAGATGCGATACCTGTTCGCCCTGCGTGATTGAATTCGTGGAAACAAAGGCAATGGCTATATGCCTTTCTGAACGGTTCACGTTAGGTCTGCATCTCACCTTTTTCATAGTGTGCGTCAGCAAAATTTCTGCCGAATTCAGCCGCCCTCACACGTATTTCATTCCAACTCAGTTGCATGGTCATATCTCTTGGAGTTCAATCTTTTGAGAATGTGTCGCTTTCAAAATTAACTGTCATTGCGAACTCACACCTTGGAAAATTACTGAAGTTCAAGCATTCGGCAGATACCGCCAATTTCAATATCTAAATCAAAAGTACAGCTATGGTCTGCAAACTCTTGTAGTAAACAGGCAAGATTTTCAAACATGTAGCAGGAATTCTATAGGCGGGCGGTATCGGTGAGAAACAACGGCTAACGAAGGGGAATGGGCGGCTGGAGGGGGTATGAGATTACAGGTGCATTCGTGTTCCTTAGCGTTCGTGCATCAGTCAGGGATATGTCAGCCCGATGGTCGGTTGAGCGTACCGCAGTCGGGCCCGTATTTCTGTTGCAACCAGTCATGCATGGACGGGATTGGGACCACAAAATATCCCTTTTTCTTGTCAATCACGCCCTTATGGAGAGCACGCACGAATATGTGTTCCGCCCGCTCACTTCCGACATCTTTCGATAAGGATTCCAGAATGTCTGTATACCGGAACCCATTCGGGCCGGGGCGTGCGAGAGCTCGTGCGAGAGTCTCACGTTCTTCCACAATGAATTCGGAAACCCTCCCCTCATAATACTCCCTCCTCGCCTCCCGTCCCTCGTGAATCACCGCGTCCAGTCCCGCCGGGGTCATCTGCCCTGCATGCGCCCTGAGATAGTCGATAGCGGGCTCCACATAGGCCATGATGTGCTGCGGCCAGCCGTACGTTTCCGACGCAATTGCGTCAATCCAGATCGTTGGATCCCCCTTTGCGCCGCCTTCCTCTATGAGCCAATCCTGAATCACTGCACGCGTGGGTGTTTTGCGAAGAGGCACCAGATCAATCTGGTACCCTTTTCCGCTTCGAGACATTGCCAGTCGCGTAAAGGCCTCGCCGGTTCCACCAAGACCGGCGGCGATCAGAATCACCGGGCGGGTGACCCGGCCGTTATGGATAGACGTAAGGAGGGATTTCGCCCTCATGAACGGAAGGGGCGGCTCACTCGGGATATCTATCAGTTCCTGGGCCTCATCCAGCAGGAGCAAAAGTGGTGTAGTGCCCTCCTTGAGTCCCGCCAGAGGAGTGGATGCCTTCCTGCCAAACTCCACTTCCACGCTGGCCAGGCCTACATTGATACCGGCAGACATCCCCTTTAGCCAGGGGCGCCAGACCTTCCAGGACGAGCGCACCGCATTATGCAGTTCATTCGCATCCAGAAGGTCAATAGGCTCCATCTCCGCCACCTGCCATCCCTGCAGACCCGCAATCCGGGCACATTCGGTAAGCAGGGCGGTCTTTCCCGCACCGGGTGCTGCCTGAATCATCATAGTCGTGCCGGTATTGGCCGGCTTTGACCGATTCAGGATTGTTCTGAACTTCTTCAGAACATCATCCCGGCCGTGAAAGTACCGTGCCTCTCCGCGGTCAAAGGCGGGGGTATAGGGTCGAGGAGCGGGGGATGCGGATCCACTCATGGGATGCAATAGGAGTCTATGGCAGAGATTAGACGGTATGAGGGCGGCGGAGTTCCCTCCTGTCCTATATCCTACACGCTCATGGTTACTGCGGCAATCGTCTCTTAAAAGCGTTCAACGACGGAGGGAGCGCTCTGGCATACCGCCGTCTGCTATACGCTGAATCGGCGGGGGCAGTTGATGCGATTAACCGGGAATGGAACCGTTGAGATTGATCACAGCCTTGCGGAGAACCGGATTCAACCCGTTGTATGGAGGCGGAAGAACGATCTGTTTGCCGGATCGAACACCATGTTCAGGCAGGGAGGCCTAATCTCTGCTCCGTGTCCGGAGGTTATACAGTGTGAATCCCGCGGAGTAACCTTGGAAGATGTATTGAGACGGATCGGAAAGATGCCGGGCCCCGAACTGTACAGGTGCCCCCCTATAACTGGAAGGTGGAACGGGAAGCAATACTTTCGAAAATAGCATAGCCTTCTGTCTGTGGACAGGTGCCGTCAGAATTCCCAATCCCCCGTCAAGAAGATGGACAGAATGCGCCAGATCCTGTATCACTCCCCAGAACGGCAGGGTTGCATAACTTGTTTAAGAAGATGAGCTTCGTACGCGCCTCCTCTACTGCAAAATGAATGAAATTTTACAGGGAGCATCCTCTGTGACGATTTTTTGTGCAGCTTGTGATCAGGAATTTATGTCTGTGCTGGATAGTTTGGCTGTCATAGTCATTCCTGTTACCGCAGGTATACTGCCCTGAGATTTTCCGTTAGTCAGCATTAGATCGTTCCCTTTTTAAGGAGGATTCTTCCGTTCATTTTTTGGACACGACATCCTTGGTGAGAAGTATTCTCATGCTTGAAACATCTCCAGATTTTTGTCCAGGTATGATAGTTCGTCGTCATTCCAAGATTCAGCAATACGGTACCAGAACTGATCATGGAAATACGCCCGTCCATTTATGATGGAGATGTTTTTCTGTGTCCATGGATGAGCATAGGAGCACAGAAAAGAGATATCTGTGATGTATCAGAGTGTCCACGCAAGGCTTCCTTTAGGACGCTTATAGATGCGCTGACAAAACATGTGAAATGAGGGAAGAAGCAGAAAGAAAACAAATACCGGCTTTCCCCACGCCTGGCCAAGATACACATTCAGCAGTCCCCCGGTAGTGCAGAGTAAGATGACGAGCAGTAGCCCGAGTGACCAGATCATTGTCCCGCGCTTAACTTTGTGGGCTACAGGGGCATACATGTAAAAGACCATACCTGTGATGGCCCCAATGCCCAATGCTGCGAACAATTGGGTTCCAGTCCATTGACCATTAAGTTCTAACCAGTATGCTGCCACACTGATCAAGGGAAGTGTGATGGCAGCAGCAATCCTTTTGAGAAGTCTGTCCATTTTTAATTTACAAAGATGCTAACAACTCACGGGAATACTGTTTGATATCCTGATTGTTGCAGGACACATCCAGTATTCTCTACATTAAATATGGCCGCATCAATCGGCCGGAGTAAACTTACCGCATGAAGCAGAGCGACCGGCTTACTCGCCAGAATCGGCCATAGAACGGCGTACGAATTCATGCGAATAGTCTCTACACCAGTTTCCAAGAAAATTCTCAAGCTTGTTGGCTACCAAAGGTGCCAGCGCATCTCCAACTGCTCTCGGACTATGGCAGTTTCAGGAGAAAGAAATCCTTCTTGGGAATTTAGGTAATCTTTGATTGCAACGGCCACCTGTTCGCTATGTCCCTGAGAATAGAAGTTGGAGCTCATTCGAGCAGAGTTAACCGGGAAGGATCTTCTCGTACCTCTACAACAGGTGTCTTTCTCAGTTGAGGTGAAGAATTTCTCTCCCAAAAGACACCATCGCTATAGCCCTGAATCGTTGAGTCATGGCGTACGGTAGAGATACGTTTTCTTGCCCAGCAGAGGTATTCTGAATTGATGTCAATCCCGCACCAACTTCTCCCCAGCTTCTGTGCAACCACGGCAGATGTCCCGCTTCCCAGGAACGGATCAAATACAAAATCAGCTTTTTTAGAACTGGCAAGAATCAATTTTGCTAACAATTTTTCTGGTTTTTGGGTAGGGTGGGGAGTATTCTCAGGCATGGACCAGAACGGTATTGTCAGGTCAGTCCATAGGTTGGATGGATACGTTAACCGATAGTTCCCATCGTATTCATGTCTCCAGTCTTTTGGTTCTCCCTTCACACGGTAGGGGGCGAATACTTTGCGCTTCAGTTTTACTACATCCACATTGAAGTAGTAGTCCTTAGAGTTGGTGCAGAACCATATGTCTTCCGTATTGTTTTTCCAGTTTCGTTTTGCACCTCGCCCTTTTTCCCGTTCCCAGGTAATTCGGTTTCGAACGAAAAACTGCTCTTCCAGAATCGGGAAAATCAATGTGGATGTCTTCCAGTCCGAACACACATACGCCGTGGCATTGGGCTTCATCATGGGAACGAGCAGTTCTATAACTCTCCGAAACCATGACCTGTACTTGTCAGCGTCCAGTTCTCTAAAACAAATTCCGTTGAAATTTTTTGTCAGATTGTACGGCGGATCAAGGATGACCAGGTCAATAAATTGACTTGGAAGATGAGGAGCAACCTCAAAGAAATCTCCTCCGATCAGCTGGCAACATATATCTTGAGGGTTAACAGCGTTTTCAATCCGCAAAATTGTTTTGGATAATTCACGGCGCTCCTCTGGAGTACATGTCAAAGTTCGATTTCTGGAGGTGCGCTCCGACATTTGCAGGTTGACAGATTTAGTAGACACGAGTGGAAGCTGTGATCCAGATCTGCCACAACTGAACGCGTTCGCCAGCCTGACTTTGAATGTCATCGCTGCACGGCACAGCGGGTCGCTGTCCTGATACTGGATCGTGCAACTTGGTGTGGGAGCATGACCTGTACATACTCATATCCCGAAATCTACTTGCTCATCGTCCGACATCGTCAGAATAGGTGACACGGTAAATTACGTTCGCCTTGTCATCGCTGATAAGGATGGATCCATCAGGAAGCGTCTCAACATCCACGGGCCGTCCCCAGTCCTCCTGGCCGTCCAGCCAACCCTCAGCAAAAACCTCCTGACCGGTCGCCATTCCCGCTTCATCAAAGTGAACCAGCTTGATGCGGTAGCCGATTTTCTCCCTGCGATTCCAGGATCCATGCTCCGCAATGAAGGCCTGATTCTGATATTCTGCCGGAAACATCCCGCCGGTATAGAAATCAATCCCCAGCGGGGCGACATGGGGGCCGAGCAGAATTGCAGGCAGGGTAAATTCATCTGCAGAGCGTCCCTCCCCAAATTCCGGGTCGGGAGTATCCCCCTGATGATAGTACGGATATCCAAAATGCAGCCCCGGCTCGGGGGCATGGTTGAGTTCGCAGGAGGGTAAATTGTCGGTGATGGCGGGATCAGCACTGATATTGTCGCTCCCGTTATCTGTAATCCATAACTCACCGGTGACCGGATGCCAGTCAAAGCCGACCGAGTTACGAATGCCCCGTGCGTAGACCTCTCTTTCTGATCCATCTGCGTTCATGCGCAGAACCGTGGCAAAAGGATCCGGCTCTTCACAAACATTGCACGGTGCACCTACCGGTACGTACAGTTTTCCGTCGGGGCCAAACGCAATAAACTTCCATCCATGGTGCCGCTCGGTTGGCAGATCGTCGACGACGACCACCGGCTCAGGAGGGTCCTGAATCTGAGCATCAATATCGTCATAACGCAGAATTTGGCTGACCGCCGCAACATAAAGCGATCCGTCCCGGTACGCCAATCCGGTGGGCAGTTCAAGTTCTTCGGCAATGAGGAATAACTCCTCTGCATGCATATCGCCATCGGAATCCACAACTGCGTGGACGGTACCGCTCTGGCGGGAACCCACATAAAGGATCCCGCTCGGGGAGAGTGCCATCTGCCGGGCATTCGGTACACTGTCGGCATAGACCTCAATGGTGAAGCCTTCCGGCAGCGTAATTTTTTCTAAATGGAGATGATCATCTGACCAGTAGAAATGGGCGGCCGTAAGCAGTAAAACGGGGAGGATGAACAAGGAAATTCTTCGCATAAGACAAAAAGAACAGGTTTTATGGTTAACAAAGGCGGATATTTTTACAAACGATCTAACGTTAAGTGCATTTGATCCGGCAGATTCCAATAAATTAAGCAGACAGCGGTAACTTTGCAACATGATCATCAAAACGAATTCATGAAACTCGGATCCGACGGTGCACTGCAACTCTACGCATCAGACCTTCAGCGGTTTTCTGCATGCAAACATATTACCCATCTGGATCTGAGAAAAGTGCACGGGGAAGACCTTGAGGTGACCCCCGATTCGGAAGACCTGAAACTTCTCAGCGAATTGGGGAATCAGCACGAACTGAACTATCTGAACACCCTCAAAGAAGAAGGCAAGACAATTGTGTCCATTGTGCAGGGACCCAATGCAGTGGAAGAAACGGTTGCTGCGCTCCATAAAGGCGTGGATGTGATCTATCAGGGAGCGCTGCAGGGGCGGAACTGGCATGGGTATGTAGATTTTCTGGAACGTATTGAAACGCCATCGAGCCTTGGGAATTATTCCTATGAGGTTGTGGATACCAAACTCAAACGCGTTCCGGATCCGAAGCATATCCTCCAACTGGTCGTCTATTCTGATCTGCTGGGAGACCTTCAGGGGCTCCAACCCGAATATGCACACCTGCAGCTTGGAAGAGGAGACCGTTCTACGCACAGACTGGCGGAGTATGCGGATTATGTCCGCCAACTGCGGGAACGACTGACGCAGTTTGTCGACAGTCCGGAGGAGACCAGTCCAAGGCGATGTGCCCAGTGTGACCTGTGCCGATGGCGCAATCGGTGCAATGCACAGTGGGAGAGGGACGACAGCCTCTATATGGTTGCCGGGATCCGTGAACAGCAGGTTGTACGTCTGGAAAATGCAGGCATCAAAACGATGGCGGCACTGGCAAAAATCAGGAAGCACAGTAAGGTGCCCAAGATGGCCCCCGAAACGCTCCAGAATCTCCATACCCAGGCACGCCTGCAGGTGGCACGGCGAAAAGGCAGTAAACCCGCAGCGATCCTTCGCCCTCATGTGAACGGCAAAGGGTTTGATTTATTACCGGAACCCGCATCCGGAGACCTGTTCTATGATATTGAAGGGAATCCGCATTATCGCGAAAACGCAGAGGAGGGATTGGAGTATCTGCACGGAGTCTGGTATCGTGATCAGTTCAAGGCGTTCTGGGCCCATAATCATTCCGAGGAAGAACAGCGGCTCCGGGACCTTTTTAAATTCTTTCAGAAGCAGATTGAGCGGTACCCCGGTGCACACATCTACCATTATGCCCCTTACGAAATGACGGCCCTTCGCCGCCTGACCATCAAGTACAGTTTTGGCGAGGAAATACTGGACGGCTGGCAGCGGGAGAAGAGGTTTGTGGATCTCTACGCAGTGGTGCGGGGAGGGATCTTTACATCGGAAGAAAATTATTCGCTCAAAAGTCTGGAGGTTTTCTATATGGAAAGTCGGACAGGGAGTGTAACGACCGCCGCCGGTTCCATTATTGCATACAATAACTGGCGACTGAAGCGGGATGCCGGCGATCCGGCGGCTGCCGAAGATCTCAGGGAACTGGAGCATTATAATCAGGTGGATTGCGAGTCGACGGAAAAACTCCGGGACTGGCTGCTCTCTCTGCGTACTGGGCTAGTTGAATCGGAACCGGCGGAACTGGGCTACGCTCAAACCGAACGATCTCTTGAGCAGGCACAGGTCATCGAAGATTTCAAGGAAGAAGTGCAGGGCTCTGCCCTGTCTCCCCGGTTGAAGAAAGCCCTGATCAGCCTCGGACTCTTCCATTACCGCGAAAAGAAGCCGCAGGCCTGGGCCGTGTTTGATGCATCTACGAAGTCGTCGGAAGAACTGATTGATAATACGGATTGTCTGGCTGGCCTTCAGGCCAGAGGAATTTCCTATCCTGTTCCTGCGGGGCGATCCGCGGAGCGGAGGTATTCCTTTCCACCCCAGTTCACCAAATTGTCAGTTCAGGCTTCGGCATGTATTGCCACAGAAGACGGGGGGATGAAGACAGTCCAAATCCATGAACTTGACGCAAAGAAACGTCGGTTAAGACTGCGGATCGGGAAAGCCTCGGCGAACCATCTCAAGGGTTCTCTGGATCTGCTTCCCGCTTTTGCGATTCAGACAGCGGTGATCGAAAAGGCACTTCGTGGGCTGATCCAGCGCATATGTTCGGGGGAAACTCCCCCGGCAGTCAGGGATCTGCTTGAGCGGAATGCTCCGAATTTGCAGGATCCGGCAGTCCTCAGAGTTGACGAACGCCCGTCCGTTACGCGAATGCAGCAGGCGGTGCGGGGAATGCGCACTACGGTGCTCATGGTTCAGGGGCCTCCCGGGACGGGGAAAACGTATGTTTCCGCACGGGCAATTCTGTCTCTAGTGCAACAGGGATACCGTATTGCCGTGTCTTCAAACAGCCACGAAGCGATTCGGAATGTCCTCATCGGCTGCATGAAGGCTTCCAGAGAGGATCCATCTCTGCCGACGGCCGATATTGTGCACAAGGTGTCCGGCAGGACCCCCAAAACGGATCATGCGGGGATTCAGGTTACAATCCGTAATGATGACTCGAACCTTCTTTATGCGGATATTGTGGGAGGAACGGCATGGCTTTTTTGCCGGGAGGAAATGGCCGGCGAGTTTGACTATCTCTTTATTGATGAAGCCGGGCAGGTCTCTTTGGCGAATCTGCTGGGGATGTCCGTCTGCGCAAGGAATATTGTGATGATTGGCGATCCCTGCCAGCTCCCTCAGGTGATTCAAGCCAGCCATCCGGAACCTGCGAACCTGTCGTGTCTGGAATGGATGCTTGGAACGAGTGGACTGGTAAAGCCGGAGAAAGGTATCTTTCTGGGAGAGACCTGGCGGATGCATCCAAAACTATGCAGGTATATTTCCGGGCAGTTTTACGAAGGGCGTGTCCATCCGAATCCAGCGACGGGATATCAGGCAATTCATGCGTCCCCTCTGCCGAAGGCGGGGGCGTATCTGGTTCCGGTTGCACACACAGAGCCGCGGATGCAGCACTGTGAAGAGGAGGGACAGGCCATCAAAGCAGTCATTAAGCGGCTGCTCAAGGGTTCATGGACGGACCGTGAGCAGGAAACCAGACCGATCAAACCCGAGGATATTATTGTCGTTGCTCCCTTCAATGCACAGGTGAATATGTTACGGGACGTTCTTCCAGACGAAATCAGAGTGGGAACCGTAGATAAATTCCAGGGGCAGGAAGCTGCCGTTGCGCTGGTCTCAATGACCTCAACCTCGGCCGAGGACACGCCCCGGGGAATGGAGTTTCTGCTTTCCAGGAACCGGATCAATGTTGCTCTGAGCCGGGGAAAGGCGTTGAGTCTGGTCTTTGCGTCTCCCCGGCTTCTGGCATCCACCTGCAAGACAACCAATCAAATCCGGCTGGTAAATGCCCTTTGTGCTTTAGACACCTGTCATCAAAAATTTTAATATGAACGCCCTCAAACCTCTCAGCACCTCGTTATTGACGGTGCTGGTTACCACCGCTGCATTTGCGCAGAAGTCAGAACTTTCGGTCGCAACGATCATGCAGGATCCTGCTTCCTACATCGGAGACTGGCCCTCTATGCCTTACTGGAGTGAAGATGGGCAGACGCTTTACTTCAACTGGAATCCGATGGGGGAATTTGAAAGCGACTCCCTCTTTAAAATTACGCGGGAGAACCTGATGCCGCAGCAGGTATCCCGTGATGAGCGCCTGCACCAGGGGCCAAGGTTTGATGGCTGGCAGCATGGCGAACATGTGTACGATTCTGATTTTTCGCACAAGGTGTACGCCCGAGGCGGAGATCTCTATCTTTACGAGCGCAGGACGGCTGCCTGGACACGTCTGACTCAAACACGTGATACGGAGTCTTCACCGCGGTTTACACCTGCAGGGGATGCGGTCATTTTTGAGCGTGATGACAATCTCTATAAACTGGTGCTGGATTCCGGTGCATTAACGCAGCTTACTGATCTCCGGGATGGACGCGCCCCCGATGAGTCCGAAGCGGATGAACAGGACACGTTCCTTGAAGCGCAGCAGTCCGAACTCTTCGATGTCATCCGTGAAGAGCAGGAAGAAGAGGAACTGCGCACGGCGGCCCGTGAGCGTGACGAAGATGCACGCAACCTGCCGCCGACATGGTATGCGGGGGAAAAATCCATCTCACAGCTGCAACTGGATCCAACGGAGCGGTTTGTCTCATTTGTAACATCCACATCCCCCGAGTCCAGCAAGCGTACTCAGGCAATGGACTGGGTGACAGAAAGTGGTTATACGGAAGTGCTGAATGCGCGGGCGAAAGTAGGCGTGGAACTTCAGGAGCGCACGCTTCACATCCAGGACCTAATGCGTGACACCACCTATCAGGTGGATCTGCATCAATTGGAAGGGGCTTACGATGTCCCTGAATACATGCGTGAAGAAGGGGCCGAGATCGATTCATCCAGGTCCAAACGGGTACTGTTCAGTTATGGTCCATTCTGGAATGCCGATGGAAGCCATGCAGTTCTGGAGGTGCGGGCGGACGATAACAAGGACCGCTGGCTGGTACGACTCAATCCCGAAACTGCCACACTGGACCTGTTGGACCGGCAGCATGACAAAGCGTGGATTGCGGGGCCGGGGATTTCGTGGTTCGGAGGGGGCAGCACTGGCGGCTGGCTGCCGGACAACCGGCATTTTTACTACCAGAGCGAAGCGAGCGGGTACAGCCACCTTTATACCGTCAATGTCGAGACGGGCGAAGTGAATCAGCTTACCGATGGTCCATTTGAAGTGTTTGATCCCGAACTTTCTCAGGACGGGCGCATGTGGTTTTTTACCAGCAGTGAGGGTTCGCCGTCTATACGTCATTTCTACCAGATGTCGGTTACGGGGGGTGAGCGTGAGCGGCTGACCACCTTATCCGGACGGAATGCGGTGGCCATGGCACCTGACGGTGACCTGCTTGGCGTTCTGAATTCCATTCAGACACGTCCGCCCGAAGTTTTTGTGCAGGTCCCCATGAAAGAGGCCAGCCGGGTCACGCACTCCCAGACCGAAGTCTGGCTTGCGTATCCGTGGCGTGCACCGGAAACCATCCACTTTGAAGCTTCGGATGGTGCGATGGTGCCGGCTCATGTCTTTGAACCGGCGGAGCCCAATGGGGCTGCGGTGCTTTTTGTACATGGGGCAGGCTACATGCAGAATGTCCATGATGGATGGTCAAGCTACTATCGCGAATACATGTTTCACAACCTTCTGGCAGATCTCGGCTATGTTGTGATCCAGGTTGATTACCGCGCCTCTGCAGGATACGGCCGGGACTGGCGTACTGCAATCTACCGTCATATGGGAGGGCGTGATCTGCAGGACTATGTGGATGCATCCCGGTACATCACCGAGACCTACAGTATTGGCCCTGACCATATCGGGATTTATGGAGGTTCCTACGGCGGGTTCATCACCCTGATGGCACTTTTCACCGAAGCAGAACACTTTGGTGCGGGAGCGGCGCTGAGGAGTGTAACCGACTGGGCCCACTATAACCACACGTATACCTCGAATATTCTGAATACACCGGCAACCGACTCCCTGGCATTTGCCCGCAGTTCTCCGATCAATTTTGCGGAAGGATTAGAGGACCCGCTGCTCATGCCGCATGGCATGATAGATCTGAATGTGCAGTTCCAGGATATTGTCCGGCTTGGCCAGCGACTGATTGAACTTGGGAAGGAGGACTGGGAGATTGCCCTCTATCCCGTGGAGGGGCATGGTTTTCAGGAGCCGTCCAGCTGGGCAGATGAGTACCGCCGGATTCTCAAGCTGTTTGAGATGCATATCCGGCCTTAGCGCCCCCAGCCGGGAGCCGTCAGATCCAGTGGGTCGGACCACTCTGCACTTTGCTCTGTGAGCAAAGTGCGCAGCTCCGAAAGTTTTGCCGCGTGCGAGGAGTCTGCGGCTATATCCATGGTTTCATCTGGATCCGCGTTCAGATCAAAGAGCTGCTCGGTATGGATTCCGTCGACATGATACTGGATGTGCTTCCAGCCATCTGCCGTGCGTACTCCGCGTTGAAAGTCACGATAAGCAAAAAAAGCGGCCTGACGTCCTGATAATTCGGGGTTTTCAACCATGGGCATCAGGCTTTCTCCCTCCACGGTTGCGGGCAGGGAGATGTTCAGATACTCGGAGATCGTTGGGAAAATGTCGAAAACATAGACCAGTTGACTGCGCCGTTCATTCGCTGGAATGCCCGGCCCTGCGATGATGAGCGGGACTCGCATGCTGTGTTCGTACAGGTTTTGTTTTCCCAGGAGTCCGTGGCCGCCGACTGCCAGCCCATTGTCTCCTGCCAGAACGATGAGGGTATTGTCAAGTTGGCCGTTTTCTTCCAGCGCAGCGATGATGCGTCCGATCTCTGCATCCAGTTCACTGATCATGCCATAGTAAAGTGCAAGTTCCTCACGCACCATGGTTTCGGTGCGAGGGAATTCACGCAGCATTTCGTCACGAACCTGCAGCTCTCCGTTATCGAACGGATGTTCGGGCAAATAATTGGGAGGCAGAGAAACCGAATCCGGGGAATACCAGCCGGCATAGGGTTCCGGCGGTGTTCTTGGGTCATGTGGAGAGGTAAAGGATACGTATGCAAAAAATGGCTGGTCCATCTCACGGGCTTCTGCCAGAAAATCAATGGCGGCATCCGCGTAGAGCGCACTGGAGTATCCTTCGACATTACGGCGGTCTGTGTTGGGGTAGGCCCCTGTAGAATCAAACTCGTGCAGCAGGGGCGCTTCGTGTCCGCCTTCAGTTGGCCAGTGCATGCCACCCATGAAGATATTGTCTCCTGTCTGGAATGCCCGTGCAAAGGAGGCGCGGTCATTATGCCATTTTCCGGTGCCGAAGGTTACATATCCTGCCTCCGCGTAGGTTTCCGGCATCATGACATGTTCGGGCGGGATATTATCGCCTGTGCCATCCAGCCGAAAGAGTGGCCGCCCGGTCATGAGCATTGCGCGGCTGGGGGCACAAAGTGCACCGTGTTGTCCTCCCATGGTATGCGCATGGGTGAAGGCAGTCCCCCGCTGAACGAGCGCGTCCATATTGGGGGTTCTGATTTCATCGTTGCCTAGAGCGCCAATGGTGTTGAATCTTTGGTCATCTGTGTACAGTAACAACACATTGACGGGGGCATCGGGTGCATCCTGCGGAGTGCTGCAGGCGGTAAGAATAAGAAGTAGTGCAGGGATCAATTTGTACATGATGGACGTAGGTGTGCATAATAGGTGATCAATCTTGAACCCCCTGTCCGTAGAATGGTTGCCATGCCGTACTTTAGTTCTTATTAACAACTCTCTTTCTGTCATGCGAATTCTGTCTGTTGTATTCCTTGGATTATTTTTTGCGGGGACGGCTGCCGCACAGGCCCCCTCCGCACCGCACATTGTTTTTGTCACGGGAGATGAGGAGTATCGCTCGGAGGAATCCATGCCGATGCTGGCGAGGATCTTGAAGCGTGATTACGGTTTTGAGGTGAGTGTCTGTTATGCGCTGAATGAAGAGGGGTTTATTGATCCGAATGTGCTGGACAATATTGCGGGGCTGGAGCAGCTTGACGATGCGGACATGATGGTGCTGTTCACCCGGTTCCGTGCGCTCCCGGACTCACAGGCCCATCACATTCTGAAGTTTGCAGAATCCGGCAGGCCGATGGCGGGATTTCGCACCTCTACGCATGCGTTCCTGTACAAGGATGACCCGGAGCGGGAGCCGTTGAACAATGACTGGCCGACCCGCGTCTTTGGTCAGCAGTGGATCACGCATCACGGCCATTTTGACGACGGCGAAGCGCCGCTCACCCGGGTGGAGATTGAGCAAAACATGCAGTCTCATCCGGTTCTGAGCGGGGTCAGCGGGTTTGACGCTTTCTCCTGGCTTTACCATGTGGACGGGGGCGAATGGGAGCTTTACGGGGACAGTGAGGTTTTGCTTAGAGGCACTGCATTACAGTCGAGTCACGCCAATGCAGGGCGTTTGGATCAGTACCCGCTTATCAACCCGGTAGCCTGGACGAAGACCTATACGGGAGAAAGCGGGATTGCGGCGAGGGTTTTCTTTACGACATTGGGGCATCCGTATGATTTCAGGGATGTATCTATGCGCAGGCTGGCCTTGAACGGCATCCTGTGGGCTTTGGAGCACGAGATCCCTGAGGGCGGTGCGAACGCGGATCCTGTCCTGCCGTACGAACCCAACAACTCCGGCTTCGGGGACAAATTCAAACCCAATATGCGCCCTGCGGATTTGTAGAACATGATACTGTCACGGCACCGATGTCAGATCCGGGAGGGATTCGTGCTGACTTTGGGGCCGAATGCAAAATAGGGAGCGCTGGTATCTGCGGACCCTTATCCGCCAAGTTCATGTGTACTGTCAGGAAATTTTCGTAATGAGACTGCAGAACTCTTATTTTCATCATGTATAGTCCGCTCACGATTGCCAATTACTTCCTTCAAAAGGCATGGTGTGAAGATACTGATCTTACGCCGATGCAGATTGTCAAACTTGTGTACCTGTCACATGGATGGTATCTCGGAGAAAATGATACCCCGCTCATTCGTGGTCGGATCCGGGCATGGACATACGGACCTGTCATTCCGGAGTTGTACCACCATATTAAAGAGTACGGCAGAGGGCCAATCATGACCCTGATTGTATCTCCCTTTCGCGCAGTCAATGATCAAACGGTAGGCGAATTAGATGCGCAGTTCCTTGATGTGATCTGGGCGCATTACAAGCGCTTCTCTCCAATTCAGTTGTCCGGCGTGATAAACCAAAAAGGTTCTCCATGGGATCAAATCGCATCCGGCCATTGCCGCAGGGAATTAGCGGGGCGTTCAATCCCGATCACAAACGCAACCATCAGGGACTATTATAAACGCAGGATAGATGTGGCGAATAGTGCAGGATGATTGCGCTTTGCAATGGCATTGATGGCTGAGTATCATGGCAGGGTATGCATTGAGCACTTGGGATAGAAGCCATAAGGTATGGGGACATGAAGGTGAGTGCTTTGGTGGATTCTGAGTTCAGAATCAAGGTCTATAACTTTATGACCGGGGATATATGGATTCACCCCGAGTTGTCTTCCGTGGCAGCAGAATTGAGCGTGTGGAAAAACGCGTTATTCAATTTGCAGCAGCCATTATCAATGGGGAGTACAAGGATGAGTTGATGGATCAAGCTTTAGTGCCCAATATTCGGGGCACCTGCCAGCGCTTCCCGGACTTATGGTGTCTGCAGGCGGCAATTCTTCAGTAAGTCGAAAGGTGACTTGGTAAATCGGGATTTTTGTAATCACTGAAAACTTATTCCAACTCAGGGATTGGCAGGATTCGCTTGTATGCTTGAACACCGCACCGTACTTATATAAGCCCTTTATGCAATCATTGCAATGACAGTTGCCAACAGACCACCAATCACGGCAACCCCTATGCTAATATACCAGCGTAGATGATTGATTTCTGACTTCTGGGCATCTAGTTTAGCTTCCAGTTTAGCCTGCAATTGGGCATGTCTGGCATCAATTTGGTCAAGGATAGGTGCAGAGAGCATGTTGAGTAAAGATTTAGAGAATACAAGGGCTTCTTTGCCGGAACACCCCATCTGTTTGAGTAAGGTGTAGACATACACTTCCTCTTCAGTGGAAGAGGGGAATACCGGCTTTTCTTCATCATGAGTGGTCTAATGAGTTTGCAGACAAATGGTTCCCTATGGCTGGATTTTATTATATTGAGTCCGAAAAATTGAGCAAAATGGAGGCTTTTGGTTTTCTAGATGTCCACCAGAGGATCTATTCTTGCTGATAAGATAGGAGTTTGTGTTATCTTTCTTGAAGACGAAGATAGGGTCTACCTCGGAAAATTGATGGCGTTCATTAAATGTATACCTATGTCTCCGCTAGTTGATGTAGCGCATCTCACTTTAGCGAACTTGAGGCATGATTCGACCATAACTGCTTTGAGAGAAGCGGTGGTCAAGTTCTATTTCCTATCATTTTGGTTGTGCTTTAGATAATTTCTTGCGAATCCTGATTCATGATTTCACTGTCCAAAAAACTGATAGAAGTGGCGCTCCCACTTTCGGAAATAAATGCTGCGGCTTCACGAGAAAAATCTATCCGCCATGGCCATCCATCTACATTGCATCTCTGGTGGGCACGTCGCCCACTCGCCGCTGCTCGTGCGGTCATTTTTGCACAGATGGTGGACGATCCATCAGAGTATGTAGATGTGTTACTGTCTGATCCATCCAAGAAACGCGCGGCTCGTCTTGAAATGAGACGACGTAAGTCAAAGAGTTCACCCAGCGAAGAAAAT
>JAJECV010000147.1 GCA_022821875.1 Rhodothermales bacterium | reverse complement strand
GAAGTCAATCACCTTTTCATAGAAATAATCGCTGATCCATCCCTGTTCGTAGCAATAGCCCATGATATCCTTGTGCAATTTGGGGGATATCAGGGTGCTGTCACGAAAATCAAATCCCCAGGCACCCACACTTCCGCCTGCGTGGGGATAGTCCGGGTCCGTGAAATCAGGCCCGCCGCACGGTGCGTGATCCAGATTGAGATTGTGTCCGATCTCGTGCGCTAGTTCGGCATCCCACGCCTTCCCCATACTGGTCCATCCCCCGAGTCGAGCAACCCCCCGCACATATCCGTTGACGCTCGCGGCGGCCCCGTAGTAGTATCCCGTTCCACGGTCTAAGAAGCGCAAGGCCTCCAATTCCAGTACAAGGCCCCACCGGCCGTCATCGGAAACCAGATCAAGTGAGGTGACATATGCATCCCGGCTTCTGGCGCGAAATTCATGGAATGGAAAAGCATACTTGAATAGCCCCATCTCCGGGCTGTTGTCGCTGATATTGTCGGTCCATTCAAAGATAGACATGTCCGGCTCATTTGCCTCCAGAACGGGAACTACGGTAACCTCCATGGCGGGAACGGAAACAACATTGAGTTGCTCTTCGCCCACAGCAGGGAATCGATTCTGACTTCCCGCCGCACGCGGAATGACACCGTCAGGATCTGCCTCCACGACCAGCGTCGCACCCGGCATGATAAAACCGCCTGGAATGACCGCATTAAATGAGTTGTCCAGATCACTCTCGTCGGCCGCGGTGAGGAGCTGGCCTCCTGTTCGCGTCATCTCCACCTGATGTGTTCTGCTCCCCGCACGTATCGTAGCAGACACCCCATGCTGAAAGAATGCAGGTCCAGGTTCCCCGGTAACAAAGACACGCAGCAGGGCATCACGCCCCTCAATAAGCCGTACGGAGCGTTCCAGGGTCTGGATGGACTGCGTCAGGTAGGCGACCGGTATGTTTAGCCGAACCTCATCGGGGTTTCCACATATTTCGCCGCTCGCATCGTTAAGGCCTGCATACCATTCCTGAAATGTTGAGGCGGGCGAGGCACATATTGCTGTTTCTCCAAAGTGGAGTATTTTGAGGCTTGATAAATGTCGTATCAGATTATCGTCGAGAACTCCCTCAAGCCCTTTGTTTCCGTTGACACGAAGTTCCTTCAGTTCCGATAGAGACAAGATTTCATCTGGTAGCGCACCAGTTAAGGTGTTGCCAGCAAGGTTTAAAACTGTGAGTTCGGTGAAATTTCCAATCTCGCCTGATACTTGACCCGTGAGTCCATTACTCGGCAAAGACAGTTCCGTGACCCGCCCGTTTTCGATGGTGATGCCGTACCAATTATTGAGCGGTTCGCTGCTGCTCCATCCCGTAGTATTCCGCCAGGAAGTTCCCCCACTCTTGTTATACAGTTCGATCAGAGCGAGCCGCTCAACCTGCTCGGACGCACACTCCTCTGCGTAGCCTGCTGAAAGATTGCTCCACCATTCCAGGAATGGCGTGTCTTGCTGAATACAAATTCCCGTTCCCGCAACATCCACATAACTTAGGCTGAGTTCCAAAAGGCTGCGCGGCAGGAGCCCCTCTAAATTATCGTTATTACCTAAGTCGAGAATTACCAGTGATGGTGAGCTCACAAATTTCGGCAGAATTGATCCAGAGAGCTGATTGTTCCGAAGATTGAAATCTTCCAGGGCAGTCATTTTACCGAGTTCGGGCGGGATTGTACCTGTCAGAGAATTGTCTCCTAAATTCATGGTCTTCAACTGGGTGAGATGAGCAAATTCCGATGGAATTGGACCGGTAAGAGAATTCGTGTTCAATATCAGATGCTCTAATTGTGTAAGGTTGCCGAGATCAGGCGGGATTATTCCGGAAAGTTGATTTTTTTTCAGATTAAGTTCTTCTAACTGTGATAGATTACTAAGTTCTGATGGGATTGTACCTGTCAGAGAATTGTCTCCTAAATTCATGACCTTCAACTGGGTAAGATGGGCAAATTCCGATGGAATTTGCCCTGTCAATTCGTTTTTGAACAGCCACAGCAATTTCAATTGCGTGAGGTTCCCGAATTCGGGCGGGATTATTCCAGAAAGTTGATTTTTTTCCAGATTAAGTTCTTCTAACTGTGATAGATTGCCGAGTTCAGGGGGGATTGAGCCTGTCAGTTCATTGTTAAACACTAGAAATTCTTCTAACTGTGTGAGATTGCCAAGCTCTGGGGGGATTGAGCCCGTCAGCGAATTGAAAGTTAACTGTAAGTATTTCAACCGTGATAGATTACTGAGTTCAGGCGGGATTGCACCCGTTAAGGAATTAGAAGCAAGATTCAATTCTTCCAATTGGCTGAGACGACCAAGTTCCAATGGAATAGTCCCCGTAAGGGAACAGTCCCCTATATCCATTGCTTTCAGGCGTGTTAAATTACCGAGTTCGGATGGGATTGAACCCGCCAGGGGATTTCCACTAAAAATCAAAGTTTCCAACTGGGGAAGATGACCGAGTTCAGGAGGAATCCCCCCCGTCAGTTGGTTCGTGTACAGATCCAATATTTTAAGATTGCTTAGATTCCCCAGTTCGGGTGGGATCGGGCCGGTCAACTCGTTTCCAGACAGAATCAACTCTTGAAGGTTAGGTAGTCTTCCCAGTGATGCTGGAATAATACCTCTGAGGTTATTTTCGTATAGCAATAAAGCAATCACATCCCCATTGGCATTCGTCTTCACGCCATGCCAAGCACTAATCGGTGCATCGGTCAACCAGCCATGTCGGTTATTCCATCCATCTCCTCCAGTCGCCTTGAATAGAATCTCAAGGATTTGGCGATCAGAGATGAGCGAATTGTCTGGATCGTCTACCAAGACCGTTGCCGATCCTGAGGCAGTCGCCAAGGCAGCCGTGATCTTCGTCTGGCCGGAATTTATTGCAGTGACCCTGCCATCCGAATCTACCGTCGCAATGGAGGGATCCGCGCTGGACCATTCCATCGCCACTCCTGATACCGTTTCGCCATCCTGCCCCTGAACCGTGGCCGTGAGTTGCGCGGTCTGCCCGAGTGACTCAATAATCGCTGTCTCAGGGCCAACGGTGATTCCACCCCCGCTTAGGCCATCCCCGCTTGCAATCAAAATGAGGGATCCGTCGTGATCTACAGAATCTTCATCCTCGGCGGCCACCAGTCTCACTCTCTGTGGCACATTCCAATTTACGGGGGTAAAAGTCAACTGGGACTTATCCAGACTGACTTCCGTCCCATCCTGCCGAACAATGGCCACGGCCACATCTCCGATCGGCTCCGACGACAGCACGACCGTAAAACTTTCAGAATCCCCCTCTAAAATGGTGACCGCTGCCGGTGTGATGGACAACTGCTGAGCAAAAATTGGGGGGCAGAACACCATTAACAAGAATATGAAAACGATGAATCTCGTTTGAGTTTTCATTCCAAAGCAACAAATCATAAACAATACGTTATTTCTTAGATCTGTGTGCTCCTCTTGCCATAAGACCTCCCAAGCCCCAGGAATCCGATCTATGATTCTGGCAGAGAGCGGATTCGGATGTTTCGGAACCATACCGGATCACTGTGATCCTGAAGACAGATATGCCCTACCTTGGTCAATCCATAATCAGGCATGTCAATCCACTTGCTCTCTGCAATCGCAGCCTTCCAGTCATCGCTCCATAACTCATAAGAGACGATCATTTCACCATTGAGCCAATGCTCAACCTTCGCACCGTCTACAACAATACGCGCCTGATTCCACTCGCCCACCGGATTGACGATATCCACCGATGGTGCATGCATGTCATAGTTCGCGCCCGCATGACGGTCCGCGCCCTCCTTGGCATCTGGATGTGCGTCATTGTCTAGAATCTGATATTCCGGGCCGGTACGCCAGGGATAGTCGTGCTCTTCGGATACCCGGAACATAATCCCGCTATTGCCGGCAGGCGAGATCTTCCACTCCAGTTCCAGTTCAAAATTCTCGTACTGCTCTACCGTAATAATATCCCCGCCTTCGCCTTCACCCGAAAAGTGCAGGGTTCCATCTTCACTGACCTGCCATGCCTCGGGGATCCCTTCACCTTTGTAGCGCCGCCAGTGGTCCGCGCCCAGTTCCTGCCAGGAAGTATCTGCTATTGCAATTTCTCCGGCTGAATCCTCCGGGGCATTCTCCTGCGCCGAAGTGGATTGGGTTCCCATAAAAAGTACGCCAGCCATGATTAATCTCGTCATCATTGGAATCAAGGATTGTTTTTGAATGGTTAAGCGGCTTCTACCTCTTCAGATTTACTGTAATCTGCAACGCGGTCGTTGAAAAGCAGCACAAATGCCACCGAGAATATAAACGTGGCTGCCGCAAAAATGGTCCAGAATGTGCCCCAGCCGCCGAGATCCAACTGCCCGTTGTCCCCAAATGTGTTCACATAGGCACCACTTAGCTGCGTCCCCAGGAAGAAGCCGATCCCCTGGGTTAGAAGAACCAGCAGGCCCTGTACCTGGCCGCGGACTTCCGGTGCGGTTTTCTTGTCAATATAAATCTGCCCGGTGACGAAAAAGAAATCGTAGCAAATGCCATGGATCAGAATGCCAATCATAATAAACCAGTACATCCCTGCGCTGGCCCCTAAGGCAAAGATTGCAAAACGGGCAACCCAGGCTAACATGCCAAGGAGCAGCATCCACTTAACTCCCAGACGGCGGAAGAAAAATGGAATCAGCAGCATAAAGAAAATTTCACTCACCTGCCCCCATGCCATCTCTCCACTGGGGTTGGCGAAGAGGTTCGTGTCCGCAAAGAACCCCTCATGCAACGCAGAAAAATAGAGCGGCGCATACGGGAAGTACGTTCCGAAGGCAATGAAGATGAGCATCGCTGCCGCAAGAAAAACCACAAAAGACTTGCTCTTGAGTGCATTAAATGCGTCAATCCCGGCAATCTGCTTCCAGGATGTAGACTGCCCTCTTGACGGGGGCGGCGTATAAGGAAGCGTAAAACTGTAGAGACCAAGAAAAAGTGCGGCCCCACCACCGATATAGAGCGGGGTCGCAGACGCGTCTGCCTGAAGGACATACCCCATAAACAATCCAATTGCCGCCCAGCCAATGGTCCCGAAGACGCGGACCACCGGGAATTCCTTCTCCTGATTCTTTAAATGATGAAAGGCCAGAGAGGCGGTGAGCCCGAGAGTCGGGAAGTAACACAGTGCGTGCAGTCCCAGGAGCGGCAGGAAGAGATTCGTCCCGGCAACCGACGGCATCAGACACATCGCAGCGCCGGCAATCAGCATGAGCACCCCCAGCAACTTTTCCGAGTCAAAAAAACGGTCGGCGACCATGCCCAGGAAAAAAGGCCCGATAATACAGGCAATGGGACCAAGCGCGTAGGCAATCTGGATCCAGTCCCCGATCCCCTCTGCATTCATATAATTGCCCAGAGTCGGTGCCCAGGCTCCCCAGATGAAATACTGAACAAACATCATCAGGCTGAGGCGTGCAACAAGTCCTACGTTCATATCAAATCTCCTGTTAATTGAAAGATAAAAGAAATGCCGCAGGATCTGTGACCGTACGGCATCCGAAATACACGGAAACCACTACCCCCGCAGAGATACTGATTCGATCCGTGTAAATATAATCAAGTTTTTAATTAATTCTGCACCTCCATAAATTCCTGCAGGCGGCGCACCATGGCTTCTGCGCCGTCTGCCTCGGCCTGATCAATCTCCGCACGGAGCGACGCAATCTCTTCCGCACTCGCGCCCCCATTACGCTCCAGCTGGTCGACATGCGCACGTGCAAGCGCAAAGGAGGGAGGCCATGAATAGACCGGCTGTTTCTGTGCATTCAAATACTCAAACTGCACCGTATTTGCGGCCGCAATCTCATTCTCGGTCAGGAATTCACTCGGAACAAGTTCAAAGACATCCAGACCGCGGGCAATCTCACTGTTGTAGATGTATCCATTGTACCAGTAGACCGACCAGCTGCCGCCCATCTCCATATTTTCGGCAGATACCGGGCCGCGATCATGATAGGCAATCTCAACTACATTGGCAGGGTCCGTCCAGTCCGTAATCGAAATTCCGCCCTGATACCAGGACTGCACAAAAATATCCCGCCCCGGGACCGGAATCAGGGAGCCATTGTGAGCAACACAGTTCTCCTGCTCAGTCTGAGGTACGGGCAGCTTGTAGTAACTCTGGAAATGCATCCTGTTCTCGTCATCAATCGTGAAGTAGGCATTGGCCCCCCACTCCATCGGATCCGTCTCGCGACATTTCGGACCTCCACCGCCGCCCCACTCATCGGTGAAGAGAATTTTTTTGCCATCATTACTGAAGGTGGCCGAGTGCCAGTAGGAGAAATTGCTGTCTGCAACCGCATCCAGACGGAAGGGATTCTCTGGATCGGTAATGTCCAGAAGGATGCCGTAACCTTCACAGGCACCGCCCGCCAGACCAATCTCAGGATACAATGTGATGTCGTGGCACTGGTCCGGGCCGCGATCTTCATCGCCTGCATTTCCCATCATGGCGGCCATAATATCTGGAAGCGCCTCACGGAAGGCATTTGTGTCGGCCACCGTGGGTTCGGTGATTCCCTCCTGCTCAAAATAGGATGCGCTCATCATTGCAACATACCGGTCTGGAAGAATCATTGTACGTGCACCCATATCCACAACAAACTCACCCCGGGCTCTGGCTTCTGCAAATACAACCTTCTCCGCTTCGGTCGGTCCATGAACAGGCGGGGCCGTCAGGTCCTCGAAAATTCGGGGAGAACTGACAATCGCTGCCTGCGTCGGATCTGCCAGCGGCACCTTAATGACCTCAATACGGAAAAGTGCAGACTCTGGATCTTCGTTTGGAGACATCCCCGAGCATCCCGGTAATTCCTCGGCAGGACGTACCGGCGCGGATCCGGATACATACACATAAATATTCTCATCATCTTCCGGGTTCTTAAGCAGGGAGTGGGTATGCGATCCCCGACAGGTCTGGACATTATGGATATACTGCGGATCCAGAATATCCGTGATGTCAAAAATGCGAATCCCCCGGAGGCGATCCGAACTCACGCTTTCCTGAACGCCCTGTGTTCCGCAGTCAAGCCGTCCACCGGTTCCCTCGCCCGAAACAAACAACAGGTTTTCGTAGACCGATACATCACTCTGCGATGCCGGACATACATACTCCTTTGCCAGAACGGGAGCAGCCGGATTGGATACATCCCAGATCTGAACCCCGTTATAATTTCCCTGGAATACATAATTCCCCTTGAACGCCAGATCACTGTTGGTGACACCGATAAAATTTTCAGAGGGGGGAACGGATGCAACCATGTTTAAATTCCAGATTGCCTCTTCCGCATCAAACAGGCCCGCTGCAAGACCAACGCGTGGGTCATCAAAGACCATGGCCTGCTGCGCAAGCCCGGTATCCGACCGAAAAAGGAATACGGTCATGACCATAAAAGTAACCAGAGTACGGGTTCTCATTTGTTTTTTTTAATTTTTGTTTCAGTATGCGACTCCAAGATCCTCCAGCATCAGTTTCATACGGTAAATTTCCGTAATCTGATCTACATGGATCTCGGAAGCCAGTTTATAGGTGTCGTCCCCAGTGATCGCCCCATCAATTTTGAATAATTCCCGCACCATGTGGACGGCCCCCTCATGGTGCAGGATCATGTATTTCAGAAACAGCCGATCAAAGTCGGTGTTCCGGGCTGCTTCAAGTTCTTTCAACTGCGCATCGGTAAGCATTCCCGGCATATGACGGGATCCATGATGACCGGTGCCGTGAATCATCAGAGAACTCCCTTCAATCATAATGTGAGGAACGGCCTGATCACGTTTGCGCAACCACTCCTGCATGATTCGGATCTCATCATTCTGTGCATTAATAATCCGGCCGGCCAGGACCTGAATTGATGGACTAGCGTCATTGGTCTCCGCAAACGATGACATGACAAGCGCCTGGGCGTGATGTGCAATCATGCCCGTCATAAAGTCAACATCCGCCTGCGAAAAGCGTGCGAGTGCACTGTCCTTCCGGGCCCAGAACAGTGTCTCTAATTCTTCAGAATCCTGAGCAAAAGATGGCCCGGCGACGTACAGAGACAGGAAAACGAGAAGCCCGACTCGAAGAAAAAAGAATTTCTTTTGCATAACCCCTGGTTCGACCGGACAATCTGGAAAAAGTTCCATAAAGATACAATCAAATATCAAAAGACCGCCGACAGCTGCATGCGTACCGTATGGACCTGGGGCGCATCCTGAGGGCTGCGCCCGGAATAGGTTAAGGTTGCCCGCAAGACACTGGTCAATTGAAGCCATCCATTCACATGCCAGAGCAGGGAACGCCCTGTGCCTCTGCCATCGGTGAGTTCAAAGAATGCAAGCCCCCGTGAGCCTGTTGCTCCGGTTAGTGAAACGCTTGCCAGTTCAAGCCGGGCACGGATACTTGACCGACCTGCCCGATCCCATGATCCTTCAAGTGGTAATTTAAGAATCGTCACATTTCCTCTTGATTTAGAGGACTTACGTGTATAATCCAAACCACTGGACAATCGGATATTTTCAGACAGAGCCAGTTGAATTTCCTGTGCAAATGATCGAGACTGAATATCAAACTCTCTGGAATTGAATGCAGCGCTGGTATTGACTTTATCGGAGAATACTCCGTTGGATTCAAACGACCACAGATTTCCCAGACTCCATCGTATCTGCGCCCGGTATTCATCTATACTTCGCATCTCTGCGTCGGCAGCAAGAACGTTCGCTGAGCGAATCTTTCGCCAGGATGCATGGAACCCGTACCGGGGCTGATTCCGAAAGAGCCATAGATCCTGCATCAGATTGAGCGTGCCACGAATCGTGTTTTCCGGGTGACGAAATTTTCGTTGCCGCAAAAGATAGATATTGACCGGATCGGCATCCTTACTCTTTTCCTGTACCTCTGCTGCGATTCGGAATGTGACATGGCGGAGCCATTTTTGCCAGTTCTCCGTTGTGGTCCGCCATCGCTGCATCCCCTCAAATTGAAAATTCAAGCGGGCTTTTAATCCCGTCACGGACTGCAGTGAATCCGATGGAATAAGCGTACGTGCATACTCCCCTTCATTTTGGGTGACCTCCGGCGTGAACTCATCAATCTCAATCACTCCGTTCCCGTTGTAGTCATTCCAGACATACTCTCCTAGTTCGGGGCCGGTGCGAATGTAAATCTCCTGCAGCACCGGGGTCTGCTCAGAGAGTGCTTCATAAAACCAGTTTAGGCGCAGGAAGCGTCCCCAGGGCTGTACCCGGCCATCCCAGCGGAGCACCAGTGATCGCTCATCGGCGAAGCCCTGCGTCCTTTCGAAGAACTCCGTATGATTGGTATACTGCAATCCGATACGCCCCTGACTCTGGAATGCCCTCCTGGAAACCGTTTCATAGTGCACACTGGTTGTCGCTGTTCTCCGCCCGGGTACGAGACGGTAATCCGACCAGAGATGCTCGTCCCGCCAGTCAAACCCTGCAGACCAGATGCCCCAGCCACTTTTCAGTTCAACTGCCGGAGAGAGTTCCCAGTACTGCCGGGAATCCTCCCGGAGTCCCTGCGGGATGTGTTGATGACGCTGACTTGTCTTTACGCGTGTATTGAAACTTAACCAATTCCGCAGTACGGCCCTGCCCCCCTCTGCTTTATGTCGGATCCATCTCCCCCGCACTGCACCTGCATCACTCTTAATATGGATGAAGTCATAGTTAAGTTTAGGCAGGTAAGACTCATCAATCGTAATGACCAGTTCCCGCCGGTCTCCCTCAAACACATCTGATTGCTCCAAGCGTCCGATCATGCCCATGATGGAGGTTTTTTCGGATAACTGCCAGGTGGCACTGACTTCATCCATCGTTTCCTGATGTGTCTGAATCAGTCCACGATCCAGAGGTAGATTCCAGGAGCGCACAAACTCAACCGGCTGCGTCCGGCCAAATGCTGCAAAATTCTCTCCAGTGTGGCGACGATTCAGGGCAAAGCCTGCTTTCCCTATCCCTGCCGGTAGATCGTGGATGTTCATCTGTACATGGTAACTGTGCGCCCGATCATCCTCTGCATCCAGAGAAGAAAAGCGGTTTTCATCACGATAGGACTGTGCCCACTCACCGGCGAGCTCCACATAGCGGATCGGAGCGAAACTTCCCCTCAAATCAAGCATGCGCTGCTGCGACGGCCTCGGAAGTACACGTATTGGTGCATACTCTCCTCGCCCCGGCCCGCGGTAACTGTAGATAATTCCGTTTGTTGTCTGTCCCTGCCGTACATACGCTCCCTTCCCAGGCCCGACCCGGGTAAATTCAACCCGAAAAACCTCGCTCTCGGCAGCATCTGTAATGGGCACATAAGCCTGATCGCGCTGTCCTGCAATCATCGTATCGATTTGCGTATAATGCACCCATGGCGCATCCGGGTCATAGGCAACCGGGATTGCCCCGCTGCGCGAAGTCTCCATATCTCCCAACTGTTCAAGGAGTGCCCTGTCATCTGCTGTAAGCCCAAATTCCTGATCAAAAGACTTCCCGTCGGCTTCCCGGATGAAAGTAATCCCCAGAGAGGCTAATGGCGGACCGGAAGCCCGCCCGGATATGGCAACCAGTGCCTCGGTCGCCGCCAGTGTACGCGTGAACTCGGTCGTCCGGTACTGAAATTCAGCCACAATCCGGTGATGATACTTGATCAGGCGGTTGGCGGTAAACGTGATCTCGCCGGTCGCATAATCAATCACATAATCCTGTGACTCTCCACGCTGCAGGCGAACGCCGTCCAGATAAATGGTTTCCGAACCTGGAATGACCAGAATAAACGGCTCATTTGCATTGCCCTGAAGTCTGTAGGGCCCCTGCACACCATCTCTGCCCTGAATGTCCTGCGTCTTAAACAATCCTCTGGAGGTTGCCGCGGCAACCTGTACTGTGCCGCCTGCCCGCTTCATTGATATCGGGGCCATGATACCGACTCCCTGAATCTTCCGGTTTAGCCTGGCGAATGTACCCTGATCCAGATCCAACTGAAAATCCCCCAACTGGGCGGAACCGAAGGGTGTTTCCATTTCTATAAAAACCCGGTCAAGTTCGCTTAACCGCTGGGTGGTTCCTTCAGGAAGGATGGGAGTATTTTCATCAGTCAGGACGGCCCTCAGATGGATGTTTGGGGAAAGTTGTCCAGACATTTGCAGGCGCAGTCCGGATTCAATGGTTGCATCACGCTGATTGCCTGCCAGGATCCCGCGTGTGATCGACCCGCTCCGGCGAAGTTGGATTGGTGCAGACAAGTGCACCGGTGCCTCTGATTGAATTGGAATCAGTGAATCTTCCGGCGGAGGAGCCTCCAGAATCCTGATAAACGGGTCGGGAAGATCCAAGTCCCAGACTCGATAGCGGACAATTGCCGTATCCTTCAATGCAACGGAAGGAATCCACAGGCGATGGAACCGGAAGTCCAACTGATAATCAGTTGAGTCCAGACCTGCATTGTTTGTGGAAACCGTCAGCGTACCCGGTACCATAAACGGATGCAGGGCAAATGGTTGTTCGCCCGTTAAGGTGTCTACTCTCACGTCGGGGGTTTGGGCCGATACAGAAGACGAGGATAGCGTTATACAAAGCCAACATAAAGAGAATAGGCTGACCGGTGTTGCAATCCAAACCAATTTTTGTGCTTGCCTAATCCCCAAACGTAACGTCGTCGGCCAACTCGTTGGTGTCATCGGATCGAATGGCAACGCCAGCTTTCTCAAGTAGATGCCCGCACTGATGAATTCCCTGCACGAGTCCTTCGGCCAGCTGCCCTGCCTTCATATGCTGTTGAATCGTGGTTACGACCCCAATCCAATCCTCGGTCTCCACCTTTGCATTGATTCCGGCATCTCCGACAACTTCAATTCGATGCTCCAGCAGGGACACAAAGAGCAGGATGCCTGTGCGTTCACGGGTGGTAAACACTTCTTTTTCGATGAAGGCCTGCATGGCACGACGATGGGTTGCAACCGCTAATCTGTCCTGCCCGGCAAAGCGGCGCTTTAGTGCAGGGATCCAATGGATCAGTGCTGCACCAATTCCGGCTGCAACGATGATGAGCAGAACCGGCACCATACCTTCGGTCAACTGGCTGCCGCCCCAGCCCGAGAACCAGCGGGCTCCCAGAACGACTGCATAGGCCAGAAATGCAAAGACACCGGCCCCTCGCCAGACGGCGACTTCGTGTGAAGCGCTTTTTGAAACGATATAGGGGACAATCTCCCCCGAAGTTTGTTTCTCAGCAGTAGCTACCGCCTCCTTAATCCGATCAAGGTCGGCATCGGTTATCATGGTCTTCATGGACTTCATATTGCTATGTACGTGTTAGACGTGTTGATAAAAAAGGGGCTTATATACCTGATTACCCATACCTGGGGAACTTTTTTCAGTTAGGTGGATAGAACGGATACAGTCAGGAAGGAGATTCCCTACCTGACTGCCTACACAATATCATCCGCTTGATGCCACGCCCGTTAAGGATTGTAAGACAAAGCCCCCCGTTGGTTCAGGGACATGCCAATACGTGACGGTAAAATTTCGGTTACGGGGAAACCAAAAAGTATATTCGTTTCTACATGCATTGGCTGGAGCCAACCGGTATCTCTGGAATGCGGCGCTGGCAAAAGCCAAAGAGGATTACGAAGAAACCGGACAATCCCGGACCTCCCAGTTTGATTTCTACACATGGTATAAAGTACACAAGGATACGGTCGCACCATGGCTAAGAGAATATCCTGTAACCGCAACTCGCACTGGACTGAAGGATCTGGCGGATGCCTACAAGCAGTTTTTCAAGAAAAAGCGGGGGCTGCCCAGATTCAAGAAAAGGGGCAAGGCGAAAAAAAGTTTCACCGTAGATGTATCAGGGGGGAAGATGTTTTCAAAGAACGGGTATTTTCGGTTAAAGCGGGGCATGTATATGAAGATGCTACGATTTTATCGAG
>JAJECV010000107.1 GCA_022821875.1 Rhodothermales bacterium | reverse complement strand
CGAGCGGATCTCGGTCCCCCCGTACCGATCATTCAGGACGCGCGTGATTGCGGCCGTCAGTGTGGTCTTGCCGTGATCCACATGACCAATGGTCCCCACATTTACATGGGGCTTTGTACGCTGAAAAACTTCTTTTGCCATGGTTGAAACTGAACTAAGAACTGGTTTATTTGTCGTTAACTTGCTTTGCCGTAACTGGAGAGAATCACTTTCTCTGCCACCGATTTCGGTGCAGGTTCATACGATTCAAACTGCATCGTATAGATGGCCCGCCCCTGGGTCAAAGAACGCATATCTGTTGAGTAGCCGAACATTTCCGAGAGGGGTACCAGGGCCTTGACCACACGGGCATCCTGCCGCTGATCCATGGACATGATCCGTCCCCGACGGCTGTTCAGGTCACCGATCACGTCTCCCATGTACTCTTCCGGGGTAACGACCTCCACTTTCATGACCGGCTCCATCAGCACTGGATTTGCACGCCTTGCCGCACTTCGGAATGCCATTTGACCGGCGATTTCGAACGCGTTCTGATCGGAATCCACTTCATGGTGCTTACCATCGAGCAGCCGCACCTGAATGCCCTCCACGGGATATCCTGCAAGCGGCCCGTGACGGACGGCACTCTTGATTCCTTTCTGAACACTTGGAATGAACTCCCTGGGAATTGCTCCTCCGACCACTTCGCTGACGAAGTCAAATCCGACCCCGCTCTCATTGGGAGTAATCTCCATCTCCACGACCGCAAACTGGCCGCGCCCGCCGGTCTGTTTCTTATGGGTATAGCGTTCCAGTACGGGTTTACGGAAGGCTTCCCGGTAGGCAACCTGCGGCTTCCCGACATTCGCTTCCACCTTGAACTCCCGGCGCAGCCGGTCTACAATAATCTCCAGATATAACTCCCCCATGCCTGCAATAATGGTTTGCCCGGTTTCGGGATCAATGGTCACCTTGAAGGTTGGATCTTCTTCGGCGAGTTTCTGCAGGCCGGTAGAGAGTTTATCGCTGTCGGCCTTGGTCTTGGGCTCAATTGCAATACGGATCACGGGATCCGGGAACACCATTTGCTCCAGGATTGCAGGATCGCCCGGATCGGAAAGCGTATCGCCGGTCCGGACATTTTTAAGCCCCACGGCGGCCGCAATGTCGCCGGCCTCCACCCGGGTCACATCTTCACGGTCTTTGGCATGCATAAAGAGCAGCCTGCCGACCCGCTCCCTGCGCTCGGTGGTGGAGTTGTACACCTGTGCACCTTTCTCCAGGGCTCCGCTGTAGACCCGGAAGAAGGTAAGTTTTCCGACATAGGGATCCGTGGCAATCTTGAATGCAATCGCAGAGAATGGTTCATCCGTCTTCGGGGCGCGGATCACCTCTTTCCCTGAATTCGGCTGAATCCCGGTGACGGCTGGAATGTCTGCGGGGCTGGGCAGATAATCAATGACCCCGTCCAGCAGGCGCTGAACCCCTTTATTCTTGAAGGCGGATCCACAGAAGACCGGCGTAATATCCAGATTCAGGGTTGCGGATCGAACCGTCTCACGAATCTCATCGGCGGTAATGTCTTCCCCCTCCAGATACTTCATCAGCAGATTATCATTGTGCTCTGCGACCGACTCCAGAAGAAGAATACGCCAGTGTCTGGCCTCCTTGACGAGGTCCTTCGGAATATCAATCACATCCCAGGTCGCCCCCTGTGTCTTATCATGCCAGATAATGGCCTTGTTCATAATGAGGTCAATGACCCCGCGGAACATTGCACCCGCACCAATCGGGATCTGCACGGGAACCGGGTTCGCCTTCAGGCGATCTTTCATGGAGTTCAGCGCATTGACAAAGTCTGCGCCGGTGCGATCCATCTTGTTGACAAATGCAATCCGGGGGACCCGATACTTATTGGCCTGTCTCCAGACGGTTTCCGATTGCGGCTCCACACCGCCGACCGCACAGAAAAGTGCAACCGCACCATCCAGGATCCGGAGGGAGCGTTCCACTTCAACCGTAAAGTCAACATGTCCCGGCGTATCAATGATATTGATCCGGTACCGGCTGTCATTCTTGTTCCAGAAGCAGGTGGTTGCGGCGCTGGTAATGGTAATACCCCGCTCTTTTTCCTGCTCCATCCAATCCATGGTGGCACCGCCATCATGGACCTCTCCCATCCGGTGTAAACGCCCGGTATAGAACAAGATCCGTTCGGTAGTCGTTGTTTTGCCGGCATCAATATGGGCCATAATCCCGATATTGCGCATCCGGCGAAGTTTTGAATCCTTGAGTGAGCTCATTGGAATCACTGCCATTATAATCTAAAGTGAGCAAATGCTTTATTTGATTCTGCCATCCTGTGGGTATCGTCTTTTTTCTTCACCGCCGCCCCTTCCCCACGTGAGGCAGCATACAGTTCGCCGGCCAGACGATCTGCCATAGACCGATCTGACCGTTTTGAGGCCTGCTGGATGATCCAGCGAAAGGCCAGGGCCGTCCGGCGCTCTGCCCGCACCTCAATCGGAACCTGATATGTGGCACCGCCGACGCGTCGGCTGCGCACTTCCACCAGCGGTGCAACGTTCTCCACTGCCCGCTGAAAAATTTCCAGTCCCGGCTCGCCGGATCGCTCCTCCACCTGTGCGAACGCATCATATACAATCTTCCTGGCAATACTTTTTTTGCCGTGAAGCATGACGTAGTTCACAAACTGCGCCACAAGCTGGTCTCCGTATTTTGGATCCGGCGTGATTGAGCGCCGCTCCGCTGATTTTCTACGCATGGTTTCTTCCGTGACGGCGCACTGCAGTCACCTTTCTGGTTCTGACTATCTCTTGGGACGCTTTGCGCCATACTTTGAACGGGATTGCGTCCGGTCCTCCACACCGGAGGTATCCAGTGCACCGCGTACAATGTGATACTTTACACCCGGCAGATCCTTGACACGCCCCCCGCGAACCAGCACAATTGAGTGTTCCTGCAGATTGTGTCCCTCACCGGGGATATACGCAATCACTTCGATCTGATTCGTCAGGCGCACCTTCGCAACTTTCCGCAGTGCGGAGTTCGGCTTTTTCGGTGTGGTGGTATAGACACGTGTGCACACCCCCCGGCGTTGCGGATTTCCCTGCAGCGCGGCCGCCTTGGTCTTTTTGACCTTTGGGTGACGTCCGGTTCGAATAAGTTGTTGTATCGTTGGCACTTAACTATAAATTCTTCCCAAAGCCGGGCAGCGCTGCGAGACGTTATCGCAGAATGCCAGCCCCGATTATTGTACAGCCTACTAATTTACGACTTTTTTCTGAAAAGTTGCAAACTTTGTAACTTTTTTTGAAAATTCTTCAAAATTTTATCCGGTCAGTCTGGAATCTCGGCCGTCTCCTGGGTTTCGGGAGAGGGAACTTCCATGGTTTCCGTCTCTGCAATCTCCCTGCTCTTTGGCGTACCATTGAGCGACACATACTCGCCGAATGGACGCTCTCCCAGAACCCCGACCAGATCCCGCGGCCCCAGAACCTCTTTCTCCAGAAGGAGCTGCGCCAGTTCCTCCAGCCGGTCCTGTTTCTCACTCAGCAGGTTCCATGCCCGCTGGCGCACCTCCTCAATCAATGTGCGCACTTCCTTATCAATGGTGGAGGCCATGGTTTCCGAATAGGGCTTGTCAAACATGGGGGTTCCATCCCGGCGCCGGGACATATTAAAACTTACATGCCCCACCTCGGCGCTCATCCCGAAATCCACCACCATCGCATAGGCGGTCTTTGTAATGCGCTCCAGATCATTCTGAGCGCCGGTGGAAAGCTGCCCGAATTTTATTTCCTCAGCTACCCGCCCCCCCATCATCATAGTCATCTGATCCAGAAACGCCTGACGTGTCGTGATGTAGCGCTCATCCGGCAGGGACTGCGCGTACCCCAGCGCGGCAAGTCCTCTGGGCACGATAGACACTTTGATCACCGGATCCGTATTGGGCAGGTACCAGCCTGCAATGGCATGGCCTGCTTCGTGGTAGGCCACAATCTTCTTTTCTTCGGGCTTGATCAGTTTATTCTTCTTCTCCAGCCCCCCGATGACCCGATCAATCGCCTGCTCAAAATCCGTCATCTGTATGGCCTCTTTGTCGAAGCGTGCAGCCAGCAGTGCGGCTTCATTACAGACATTGGCAATCTCTGCACCGGCAAAGCCGGGGGTCTGCGAGGCCAGCGTTTCGCAGTCCACATCTTCCGCCAGTACGAGGTTCCGGGTATGGACACGGAAAATCATCCCCCGCTCCAGCCGGTCCGGCCGGTCAATCAGAATCTGGCGGTCAAAGCGTCCCGGGCGGAGCAAAGCTGCATCCAGCACATCCGGCCGGTTGGTTGCCGCCATGATGATGACCCCTTTGTCGGTATTGAATCCATCCATTTCCACCAGGAGTTGATTGAGCGTATTCTCCCGCTCATCATTGCCTCCCATCATCATACTGCGTCCCCGACTGCGCCCAATCGCATCGATCTCATCAATGAACACGATACAGGGGGCTTTCTCTTTCGCCTTTTTAAACAGGTCACGCACCCGGGCGGCCCCGACTCCCACAAACATCTCCACAAAGTCACTCCCGCTGATTGAAAAGAACGGGACTCCCGCCTCACCGGCGACTGCTTTGCCCATGAGCGTCTTCCCGGTCCCGGGAGGTCCTACCAGGAGCACGCCTTTTGGAAGGACACCTCCGAGTTTCGTGAATTTTTTGGGATTCTTCAGGAACTCCACCACCTCGGCCACTTCCTCCTTGGCCTCTGCCAGACCTGCCACATCTTTAAAGGTCACCGTCGGCTGCCCGAGTGCCTCAAAAAGCACGGCCCGGTTCTTCCCGATATTGAGAACCTGCGACCCGGGCCCTGCACGCCGCAGAATGAAAACCCAGAGGGCCAGAATGATGGCCAGCGGCAAAAGCCATGCAAGTGCCCCGCCAAACCAGCTTTCCTGATACTTCACTTCATAGCGAAGTGTCTGCCCCTCCTCCTGATTGATCCGCTGCTCTTCCAGGAAAACCACCAGATCATGGTTGGCCGTCTTTGTGGTCACAAAGGCGGTCGCATCTTCATTGCTGCTGAACAGCCCCTGGCTGCTTTCCACGACAATGCCGAGTGCCTCCACTCCGGAATCGTTCAGATTCCCCATCACCCGGCGATCATTCTGGATGGTCACCTGCGCTATATACCCCTTCTCCACATATTCCAGAAAGGTGCTGTAGGGAATCACACGTGCCCCCTTGCGTCCGAAGGAGAAGATAATATTGACCAGAAGAAATGCGAGTAAGGCCACATAGATCCACATGTAGCGTCCCCGGCGCCTGGGCGGACGGCTTGGTCGCTCAGGCTTGTCTTTCTCTGTATCTGTATTTGGAGTTTCCGGCTTCATGAAGCGCTGTCACGGGATACTTTGAAGAAAAATAGAGTCATGGCAACGGACGTATACGCACACCGATTCGGAACTGTTTCCCTGCCGGTTGCGGGGGCCTATTGCGATGTCCCCTGAATCCGGGAAATCTTGGCCTCAACGGGGATGCGCCCGGCCAGCTGCTGCATCACGGATTCTGCTTCCTGAACCGTATCGAACAGTCCAAGTCCGACTCTGAACTCAATTCCGTCCTGTACCTGCGCCCCGTAAATGTCCATTGGCTGCGGAATATCCTGGAGCGAGCGACCAAAATTGGCAATGAATGCCCTCGCCATTTCATGGTCTTCATAGGAGATCAGATGGATCGTGTATCCTCCCGGAGACCAGTCAAGATTCCCCAGACCTGGATCCTTATTTTCCTCTGCACCTTCGTTCTCCTCCCCGGTCAATGATTGCGCCCCCGCATCCTCTTCCTGTTCGTCCACATCGCCCTCATTCGATAGAATCCCCAATTCCTGCAATCTGGACTCATCAATCGCAATACTGTCCACCGCGACTTCGGTGGAGTCCGGGCTTGATTCCAGTACATGAAGTGTATCTTGATGAAGAGCAGTCAGGTCCGGCATGCGCAATGAATCCACCTGTGCAAGGGAGTCACCGGGCACCGTCTGGTTCAGGGAATCCGGCAGAATCAAGGACTGCGCCATCAGCGAATCCGCAATCTGTTGCAGCGAGTCTGCAATCGCCAGTTCACGTGCGGCAAGGGAATCCGCCGTCGCCTGACGCTGCCTCTGTTCCTCTTCAAGTGCAGCCAGAGTAAGGCCTGCACGGCCCGCCTGGAGCGATTTGGAATAGCTGGAGCGAATATACTTCAGCAGCAGCGGCAGGGTGAGGAGGCTATCCTGTGCCGTTGCCGTGGAGTCCATGCGCGAATAGAATCCGGCCGCTTCCAGTTGCGGGGCCGTCACCGCAACCGGCATCGGTCCCAATACATCTGCACTGTCTTTTGCGGCCCACTCCAGATAGGCCCTGCCGGCTGCATAGAGTGCCCTTGGTGCAACGGGAGTGGTGGTCCATTCCATGCCAAGATGAAACAGGTCGTTGATCACTGCTTCGCTGATTCCTTCCTGCCATGTTTCCTGCTGGTGTTTATAGGCTGTCTCGGCGAGCGTCAGCGAGTCTGCAAGGACACGCTCGGGAACCGGGAGTCCCAGACGGCTGTAGGCCTGATCCGTTAAATCCGATTCCGGGTAGTCTGAAATGATGATCTCATAGAGACGGTTGGCCGCCAGTGTATCTCCCAGTGCCCGCTGGACTTCTGCCAGTGCATAATAGGCCCGTTGCACGACCGACTCGTCCTCATCCTCTTCAATCACCATACGGTACCATACCGATGCAGAATCCGGGCGGTTCATCGACAGAAAGAGTACATTTGCCAGCTCATACCTTGCGTTTGCCCGGTCTGCCAGCATTGCGTCAAATTTTTCCGGGGTCCGCGGCACCGCGGACACGTTCACCATCGGCATCACGGTTCCCAGGCTGTACTGTTCCCGAAGAGCGCCCTCCGGACCATCTGCCCGCAGTTCCGCCTGTGCCGCCTCAATCGCCGCAATGCGCCGCCAGTTCGGTGCCAGCGGCCGGTCTCCCCAGATCGCCAGAAAGTCCTGACGTGCCTCCAGCATCCGTACGTCATCCCTGTGGTAGAGGAATCCGGCTTCCCCTTCGGATCCGGCAACCAGCACCTCGCCCCCGAACCCGTATTCATCTTCTATGACCGCGCCGCCACTGCGGAAGGCAGATTCTGACTGGCGCTGGCGCATTTCGCGCTGCATCTCTTCTATCTCTTCGGCCCGGCGCTGGCGAAGTTCCATAACAACCGCGGCAAAACTGCTGTCATCCAGAGTGCCGAGATATAACAGGGAGTCCATCAGCACAACCCGATCCAGTACTTCGGAAAAACTTCCGAAGATCTCTGCCTGATCGTCACTGTCAATGATCGCGCCCGGCGCGGGTTTGGGCGGGATCGTCATTCGCTGGCTTGCGATCTGCCGGCCACCGAGGGGCTGGATTGCCTGTGCAGCGGTATCAAAGTGTGCTGCTGCATAGGGGTAATCCAGATACACATCCCTGTAAAACGTGCCGAGTGCATAATGCACCTGCCCGCGGACCCGGCTTCCGCCTGCGGTCGGATCATAGAGTAATTCATCGTACTCGGTGAGCGCCTCACTGTAGCGCCCCTGAGCAATCAGCACCCGTCCCCTTAAATAGGCCAGTTGTGCCCGGTGGTCATAATTTTTATCATCCCGTTCCATGCGTCGAAGTCTCCGCATTGCTTCGTCCGGATCTACATGATCGGCAAGGACCCGTACCGCACTGAACTGCGCAGCGTAGGAGAGTTCATAAAACGGCTTGTACCGCTCTACCCGCTCAAATGCTGCGACGGCATCAGCATATCTGCCCAGCTGCTCCAGCACCTGCCCTTCCAGGAACTGTGCTCTGGCGGCCAGATTTTTATCTCGAAGTTCGGACAGTCCTGCTTCCAGCTCAATGGCCGCTTCCTCCCAGTTCTCATTCTGTACATGTAATTCCGCAAGTGCCAAGTGGTAATGGGAGGCCCAGCGGGGAGAGCGTTCCTCTGCACTCATCACCGCCTGCAGGTGCGTAAACGCCTCCTCGTAAATCCCGCTGGCAATCAGCGTACGTGCCAGCCAGAAATTCGCCTCCTCCCGGAGCGGGGAGTCCAGTCCCAGAATATCATTGAACTTTTCCTCTGCACCAACAAAGTTGCTGGTAAAAAACCACGCCTTCCCGATGGTCATAATCGCATCATCCACCCACTTTGAATTGGGGTGCTCACGAAGGATATCTGCACTCTTGGCAACCGCATCTTCAAAGGGTTTCTGCTGTATGGATGCCGGATCACCACCCCCGAAAAGAGGCAGGAATATGTTCTGATCAATCGGTTGCAGATCCAGCCGATCCTCAAAAGCCCGTATCCCCTCGGAGAGGGAGCGCTGCGCATTGTAGTACTTGTTGTAGTACGCAGAAAAGTCGTTGAATCTGGATCCAAGGAACGAGGTGCTGCTGCATCCGGCAAGGAACAGCAGCATACCGAGAAGACCGGCGGGAAGATTGCGCATTCTGCTTAGTCTACATAGCTCACATGAACGAGGTTCGTGCGGCCTTTGCGGGGAAGCGGCATCCCCGCACAGATTACAATGGTATCGCCGCTCCTTATATACCCCTTACTGACCAGGGTTTGCTGAACCAGTCTGACTCCCGCATCCGTATCACTCTGAAAAGGAATCTGAAACGCTTTGGTCCCCCACAGTACTCCGACCTGCCCGATGACATGCGGAGAATCTGTAAATGCATAGACCGGCATCTGGGGACGGTGTCTGGCAAGTGCACGCGCCGTGGTTCCGGAGGCGGTCAGGCAGACCAATGCCCGTGCACCGACATGTGCTGCAAGTTCGCAGGCCGTTAAACTGACCGCATCCGTGACATCCTGAAAATCTTCAATGGAACTCAACCCTTCGGGGAGCCCGCGGCTTCGCTGCGGCAGTGCGTACCAGTGTTCTTCGGCGGACCGGATGATCCGGGCCATGGCCTTAACCACATGTGCAGGATGTGCACCGACCGCCGTCTCTCCACTCAGCATCACGGCATCTGTACCATCTAGAACCGCGTTCGCAACATCGCTCGCCTCGGCCCGTGTGGGCGCATGATTTTCGATCATACTCTCCAGCATCTGCGTTGCGGTGATCACCGGCTTGCCGGCCAGGAGACATTTATGGATGATCGTTTTCTGGGCGTGCGGGATGGAGGACATCGGCATTTCGATCCCCAGATCCCCCCGTGCCACCATGATTCCGTTGCTGACCGCCAGAATATCGTCAATGGACTCAAAGGCTTCCGGTTTTTCAATTTTTGCAATGATCCCTGCCCGGTGCCCCGCCGCTTTCAGGTGTTTGCGCAGATGTACAACATCGGTCTCATTGCGTACAAAAGACAGTGCGATCCAGTCCACATTCAGATCAATGCCGACTTCAAGGTCTGCGAGATCTTTTTCGGTCAGTGCGGGCCCGCTCGTCCGCACACGGGGAAGGTTCACCCCTTTTCTCGACTTTAAAAGCCCTCCCACCTCCACGCGTGCCTGAACATCTTCTCCCGCAATGGAGGTGACCGCAAGCACCAGCCGGCCGTCATCAATCAGGATCTGGCCTCCGACTGCCAGATCATAAGCGAGTGCGTCATAACTGATATAGATGTGCTTTTCGGAGGATATGTCCTCAGGAGAACGGAACGCCGACAGCGTTACCTCGGCCCCTTCCGGGAGCGTAACCGCGCCTTCCTGAACCGCTCCCACCCGAATACGCGGTCCCTGAAGATCCTGCAGTATGGCCACCTGCTTCCCCTGCCGCTCTGCCTCCTGCCGAACCAGTGCGACCACTTTCCGGTGACCGTCATGCTCACCGTGCGAAAAATTCAGGCGCACGACATCCGTACCCGCTTCAATCAGGGCGGCAATCGTATCCCGATTATTGGAGGCAGGGCCCAGCGTGGAGATAATCTTTGTGTGGCGGGGCATCGCTGAGGACATGACAGGAGCTGCGTTTGATTCGTATTGCTTCAAAAAATGTGCATGTCTCGTGGACCCTCTGCAAAACGATCTCTGAAAGTTGGAATCACGGGTTCGGATCGCATGATTTTTATTTCTGGCCAAAGAGGGAGCATCTCCTGCACATGCCGTCCCGATGACCGGCTAATTTCTTTGAGAGGAGATCCAATGCATCCATTCATTTGCTGCCCGGTCTAACGAACAGCCCTCCGTAATGGTTCAGTCTACTGCCTGATTCCGGGCGGAAAAATTCTCTGATCCAAGACAAATATCGCCGGGGATTCCGCAACATCATCCCTTCAGCCTAAATCCCACATTCAATGCACGAACCGAAAATCAGGCACCTGCGATTTTTTAAACAAAATCACCAAACTCATCGGCCGACAGAAGGCATCCTCAAACGAAGCCTTTGAACACAGTCGGACTCCAGCCATTCGCCGTCAGAGGCCAACAGCAGACCGTATCGTGAACCAACAGGCCATGATCCTGACCGCATTTTAGACATCCTGCGAAAATGTGTTTCCGGTTCCGGTTAATCGGGGATTTGATGCAGGATGCAGGATTTTGGAGATGATTGCCATTTTGGCAATCTGCCGAAAACGTGACCGGTAACCGCAGGTGCCCCCTACAGATGACGCACTGGACGGCGTGATGTCCGCAGACAGCCGAGCCATCCAGAATCGGGGAATCTGCTGAGTGAGACTTCGCCCAGAGCGTACCTTTATCAAGAGCGAATCCGATAGTGATTTTTTGAACCGGTTTGTTTATATTCGGTATGCAGCAAACTTTTTTTCAAATGAAATTCTACACAATCCTGGCAGCCTCCGTGTTGTTCATTGCGGGTTGTTCTTACTCTTCGGTTACTGAACTTGATTAGAACAATAATGAGGATCGGTTAAAGATCATTAATGAAGAGCCGCCGGAACGGGTTGCCGCTTACAATGGTCCTTGGATGGAAATTTCCTATGAGCATTCACAGGGTATACTGGATACCACCAAAGTTTTGCAAGCGAATCGCATTGCCGTTGAACTTTCAAAGTACGACGGACCCATGCAGCAGGCATTTGAAATCATTGAGCTTGTTCGTGATGGTCATGAGGCGGGAAAGTCAATGGAGCAAATCAAGCAGGAAGATCAGAGAGTTAACCGTAATGAATTCCCGTTTGATTGGAAGTCACTGCTATACAGAAGCCGATTGTGAGAAATGCAAACAAGGCTGCGATGGGGCATACAAGGATACAGAACTGACCATCAATTTAGAATTTACTAAGAAGGCTGCAAAGTGTATTGGGACTGGAATAGGCGGTATGATAACGTCTCCAAACCTTTTTGGGGTCTTAGGTGGGGTTGCATACCAGTTGGGGTGTCTCGGGTATGATGCCTTTCTATACACTAGAAAAGTAAGCAACAATAAAAGTACGCGTGATCGGTGTTTGGACCATTGTAAACCGCCAAAACCTGAGTAGACGATGATTCGGAAATATATGAACATCTTATTAGCTCTGCTAGTTCCTCTGTTTAGTTTTTCGAGATACTGGCGAAATCTTGATGATGCTTACAGTGATGTGAACGTACTTTGGGGTGCACTGGTGACGATGATTTTGGTGGTGTTTTTGTATCTGATTCTGGAGAAAGATATTGAACGATTTAGTGTGGCATGGGGCATTGGTATATCTCTGGCACTGGGGCTGATCTTCGTCGGGGTAGCCTGGTCCGCTCTGTCTGAGTTGGCCATAATTATCGCCTGGGGGCAATATATGTGGTTTTCTGGCCTTTGGTTAATGGGGATATTTGTGGTGATGCCTCAAGAGTATAAGCGCTACCAATGGACATTCTTTAAGCGTGCAATGCCAATTGAGGATGCAGACAGTACCGCAGAAACTACAAATGACGGCATGATGTCCCCAACTGACAGACCGGAGCGCACCGCGGGGCAGGATGCCGATTGATTCCGCAGGTCTCCACTCCGGCATGCCAAGTCATCGGAACGGACAGAAACCTCGAATACGGTGAATGCGGCTTCGCGCAGAGCATACAAAATACGCGTAACGGGTGCCTGGAACACTGTAAACTGCAAAACCTGAGTAGACGATGATTCGGAAATATATAAACATCTTATTAGCTCTGCTAGTTCCTCTGTTTAGTTTTTCGAAATACTGGGGAAATCTTGATGATGCTTACAGTGACATGAACATGCTTTGGGGTGCGCTGGTGACGGTGATTCTGGTGGTGTTTTTGTATCTGATTCTGGAGAAAGGTATTGAACGATTTAGTGTGGCATGGGGGCTTAGTATATCTGCGGCACTGGGGCTAACTTCCGTTGGGGTAATCTGGTCAGCTCTGTCCGAGTCGGACATACTTATCGCCTGGGGGCAATATATGTGGTTTTTTGGCTTTTGGTTGCTTTGTTGGCTATTTGTAGCGACGTTTCAGGAGCATAAACACTATGAATGGTCATTCTTTAAGCGTGCAAGGCCAATTGAGGATGCAGACAATACCGCAGAAATCACAAGTGACGGCATGATGTCCCCAACTGACAGATCGGAGCGCACCACGGGACAGGATGCCGATTGATTCCGCAGGTCTCCACTCCGGCATACCAAGTCATTGAAACGGGCAGAAACCCCGAATACGGTGAATGCGGCTTCGCTCAGAGCATACTGTGAGGCGGCAACGTGAATCTATTCCAAATTTCCAGGAGGATCTGAGATAAGCCGTGTCCACCATCCCCTGAAAACCTGTCAGACCCTGCGTGCAGCGGCTGCTTTTTAAAGATATTTATCATTCTATCTGACATTCTGAGGGCAAAATCACCACTGCAGAGGCATTTTCCACTTTTCTCACTGCCAACTGCCTCTGGAGTGATTTTCGTGAATTTCTCTGCATACCCCCATCTTTAGTACGTTTTTCGTATCCGAACTCAAATCAATATGGGATTCGCGGACAGCTATCTGGGGAATGGTTCAGTTGGCGGCTTGATTCGGAGCAGAAAAATTCTGCCATCCAGGAAGCAGGTATCGCCGCAGATTCTGCAACATCATGCCCTGCAACCGAACGGGGATCTTCAATGTATGAGTTGAAAATCAGATGCTGTGATTTTTAAACCAAAATTGCCGAACTTATAGGCCGACACACAACTTCATCAAGCGAAGCCTTTGAACGACAACCGGAATCCAAACTTTCGCCGTCCGAGATCTACAGCAAACCGTCCGTATCATGAACGAACAGACCATTATCCTGACTACCTATCCTGCAACGCCGAACGAGGACGGGGATCTGCTGATGCCGCTCCCTGAAATCGCAACCCGAACCACCGAGAGTGCGCTGACCGAATGCCAGAAATATGCAGCATGGGCCAGAACCAAAGACATTGAAACCTACGGTCCCGAAGGTGAGTGGGGGCCCTGGATGTTCACCGCCTGGGATGCAGACCTCCTGCAGATCCTGGCCAGTTGTGACATTTATGAAAACGAGATCCCCTCTGCTCACGGGGTTGCCCCGGTCACTTGCATCGCTTATAATCCGCATCAGCCCGGTGCATACGAGGCCGCCCGGGACACCATCATGCAGCAACTGGTCAAAAACATGGGCATGCTGACCATCAATAAAGCACCGATTCAGGAAGCCCGGCGATACGCGGCTAAGATGCAAAGGAAGCTCGGCAAGGCAGAAACTCTGGCCTATCACTTTGCGGCATTCCATCCCGTGAAGGGGATTCTGGTGCAGGTTGACTCCGAGGGAAACGAAATCCCCCGTCAGATGAACGGTGTCCATCTGACGGAGTACGCGACGGACAGTGCAACACCGAAACAAAAACTCAACTGGGATAAAACGAAGATACAGATCATCTGACCTGCATTTACGGGCCCCATGCCAATCACTAAGCCATTCAAACCAATGCGTTACGCCCTACTCCTTGTTGCGCTGCTCATGATCTCCAATCGTGCACAGGCACAGGAGCACCGTGCTATTGAGTTCCCCGATATTCCCGGATACTATACGCTGGCCTGCGACCTGCACATGCACACGGTTTTCTCGGACGGGAGTGTCTGGCCAGACATCCGTGTTCAGGAAGCACACCGTGATGAACTGGACGCAATTGCCGTCACGGAACATCTGGAGTATCTCCCGCACCGGGCCGACCTTCCTCTACCCGACCATAACCGTGCCTTTGAGGTCGCCAAAAACGCAAATCATGACCATCCCCTGATCATCATTCCGGGGGCAGAGATTACCCGCGCCATGCCTCCCGGACATGCGAATGCGATCTTCCTTACCGATGCGAATGCACTGGTGGCAGATCGGGGAGAAACTGCGATAGATGTCATGGATGTCTTTGAAGAGGCGAAGCAGCAGGGAGCATTCACATTCTGGAATCATCCCGCATGGACATCACAGCGTGCGGACGGGGTCGCAGAACTGGACGAGATGCACCGGACACTCATTGAGGAAGGCCTGCTGCATGGCATTGAGGTAGCGAACCAATTCACCTACTCGGATGAAGCGCTCCAGATTGCCCTGGACCATAATCTGGCGATCCTTGGCACCAGTGATGTACACGGACTGATTGACTGGGACTTTGAGGTCGCCAAAGGCGGACACCGCCCGGTGACGCTGGTATTTGCAGAGGAGCGGACTGCCGAAGGTATTCATGAAGGTCTGCGGACCCGCCGCACCGCTGCCTGGCACCGCAATACGCTGATCGGGCGCGAATCCGAACTCCTGCCCCTGCTTCACGCATCCATCACCGTCGCGGGGGCAGAATTCCGGCCCGGCACCTCCGTCTTGAATGTTACGCTGATCAATCATTCGGATGCCCGTTTTTTGTTGCGAAACACCTCTGATTTTACATTTCACGAGGATGCAGATCTCGTAGAGGTTGCCCCCCACGCACAGACGGGATTCGTTCTGAAAACGTCTGGGCATGATGCACCTTATCTGATTACCTTTGAGGTTCTGAATGCGATCACCGCACCCGGTACGCACCCCGAAATCACGCTCACGATTGACACGGATTCTTCTCTGGAATGATCCAAAATTGTGACGATCTGCCCCTACGCAGCGACTAAGGGGTAACGTTTAATTCATTATTTCGTCTCAACCATGAAACGCTTTCTTGTATACTTTCCGCTCCTTCTTGCCGGCTGTGTGACAACCCAGAGCCTGCCGGTAGAAGACCGTTCCCGCACCTATGATATGGATTACGACTTTGTTTTTGACGCGGCAGTACAAATGCTTGCGGAGCAGGGCTTTGCAATCATAGACGCGGAAAAAGATGAAGGGATCATCAACACCGATTACCGTGCTGAGGGAGAATTCCTGAGTTTTCTGACAGGTTCCACACGCTTAAAGGTTTCCGCGCTGGTATCGGATGCACCGGGGGGGACACGGGTTCTGCTCAATCTGGATGTTCAGGATGCAGACTCATCCGTGGACGGAGGCGGCTTCTATAATTCACGAAGCCTTTCGCCGCGCGTTGCCCGCAGATACTACCGGGATATGTTTGAAGCTCTGGACGCGTATCTAGCCGAGTAATTGGAACGGGTCAGCGTCAGATCCAGGGACCGGTGATGGCCAGTGTCAGCCCGTCCCACTGGATATTCACAAACAGCGTGGTACCGTCGGGAGAGAAGGTTGCCCCTGCTAACTCCGAGTCACTCACGGCGTTGCGAGCGAACTTATAAAGTTCCCCCTCCGGGGTAATTCCGACCAGAAACTGTTCATTGGACCCATCCTCACACACAATCAGATCTCCCCAGGGAGTAACCGTCAGGTTGTCTGCATTCTCAATCAGACCGGGATCATTGGGCTCTACGAATAACTCCAGCCGGTCCTCTGCGGGAATCAGTCGCCAGATCTGACCACACTTGGCGCTGCCCCCGTTGGTGCAGGCGAAGTAAACGGCATCATTGCCGTACCACATCCCTTCTCCGCGTGCAAACCGGGCTGCCCCCTGATCAAATCCTCGCAGGCGCAGGTCATTCAGTGGCGCTTCAACCTCGTCCAGATCGATCCAGCGGACATTCATCTGTGCCCCAACGGTTACCATCTGTGTATCCCAGTTACGGGTATCCAGACTGGGGCTACCGACAACCTGGAGTGCCTGTAACCGCCCACCCATTTCCAGATTCGCCGGATCCTGCGGAATAAAACGATAGATCAGACTATCGTGTGCATCTTCGGTCTGGTAGATGATATTGGTCGCCGGATCCACTGCCACTGCCTCATGATTAAATCGTCCCATTGCACGGATTGGAACCGGGCGGGCAATCTGTGGGGTGACGCTGGCAGGAACCTGAAAAACATAGCCATGATCCCGGGCAAGGGCATCTCCCGCCATATGTGTGGTCTCTTCGCAGGTAATCCAGGTATTCCACGGGGTCGGCCCGCCTGCACAGTTACGCAGGGTTCCTGCCAGACTCAGATACTGGGAGACGATCTCTTGTTTTGCGGTGTCATAGACAAAGGTGGTCGTCCCGCCAAGCGCGGGGCCTCCACCTGTACCGGCATCGTAAAGGAGCACCGGATCTATCCGGTCTGCAAGAATATTCTCCGTCCCAAACGCCCCCATCTCTGGATCTGCATCCCGATTTACTTCATGGTTGCGAATCACAATCGTCTCTCTCTGGGGGCCGGCAAAGGTGGCCATCCCATCTGGTGCACCGGGCACATAGAACCCGTCACTCATTTGATCTCCCTTGCGGGACACGATCTTATAACGAAACTTTTCCGGCAGATCCATAATTCCTGCCGGATCTGATACCAGAGGCCCGAACCGTTCTCTCGCCTGTGCAGGAAAACTTTGGCACCCAATCAGGGATTGAAGCCCGGCAAAACCAAGCGCAAATGCACCGGATGTCTTCAGAAACTGGCGACGGGAAGCAATGGAAACAGGATTTTTTAAGACTTGCATGATCTTCGTTGGTATGGTTAGATATTTAAGTACAAAGCGATTGAAGCCAAGATTGGCTTGTAAGCGGCTTCAACGCTCAAACAACCATTGTGTACCAAAATCCAGCATCTATTTTGGAGGCACGAATTCTCCATTCACTGGAGAGTCTGGATCCGCTTCCACCGTCACGGTAGACGGTGTTACGACTTTTGAGGAATTATAGGAGATAGTTAAAACAGTCCCTCTCATTTGCGGCAAATCTCTATTTAACATATCAGCCCCGATCCAGTCAAAATCAGAGCAATCCTACCCCCTGAAATTACGTCAGGGGGTAGGATTTGTACAGGACCTCCCCGCATCCGTGAGTAGAAAGTACGTTACCGTACCTAACCTATGCCTGAGCGTCATCGGTTGGCTTTAGCCTTACACGTTTGAAGAACGATCCTTTTTGGCATCTGTACGCATAGTGAAACAATTGATGTATCACTGGTATCAAAACGGCAAACGAGAACGCATAATTGCCCCATGCTGTATATGGAAGCGGGAAATGAGTACTAGACAATACCCATCCTAATCCCAAAAGTCCTAAAAAGATAAGCAACACGAAGAACCATGCTGGACTAAAGTGATCAATCTTTTGTGCTATGGGGAAATACATAAAAATGGCCACGCCTAAAACTACCGCAATAACTCCGCCCCACAATAAATCCACATTAGTGTAAGCCCCGTCAAATGTCGCCAAGTAGTTAAAAAAACCGATTGGAGCGTATAACACCGGGAGAATAAGTCTTCCAACAAATTTGTTTTTCTTCATTAGTTCCACGCATGTGCGTTTTGACAAGATGTACCGTATTGATATTGATAATACGCTGTTGGACATTGTTGGCAGTCAGGTCTGTTCTTGCATTGATATAGACACCCGATTCCCTGAAATATTGCCTTCATAATGAAGAAGTCAGCGACCGCCAGTCCGCTAACAGTGCATCCACCCCATGATACGGGGCCACTCCACCAAGTATAAGCAACACAGCCAGCGAAAGCAGCTATTCCATTAGTAATTGAGCCCCCAACTCTATTTAGGAAATCTTGATCGCATCCTCTTGAACATCCGCAACATTCTATACAGCAAGATTTGCAGGCGGATTGGCTTCCCTGAAACCAACCCATCGTGTTTGCAATGAACGGCATTGGCAAAATGCTCGCCTGATTTACTGTAATTTGCTGTGAGTTACCGCAACTACCAATTTCGTAGGATAGTGCATCCTGGCTTGCTTGCTGCATGATCGCCCTGTAGCCCGTTGTATCAATATCTGCCGTACCGTATACCGTCAAAAAATCATGCATCAAACCTGAAATATCCTCCAGAATTTCCGGGGAGATAATTGGACTGAGTGCATCTAGGAAGTCGTCTCGATTTTCTTCGCGCCATTCACTTTGCATCACATACTCCTCTTGTGAGAACTTTTTCACTGTAAGGTCTTCGTCTGTAATAGAATAGGATTTAAAGACTGGCGACCGTTGGATCACTTTCTCAACGTTGCGCATCACCTTTTCAAATTCTTCCTCATCCATTTCGCGCACAGCGCTTGACGCATGACTGACTAAATTTGTTTGGGCTTTAGCGATTGCCCTCAGGTATGCTTCCGGCGTATCAAGAGAGTTCTGTTCCGGCAACTCAACTTCCGGGATTGCCGAATCGTTACAGCTTGCGATCAATAGCCCGAAGCTGACGGCAAGCACGGTTATACAAATGGGGATCAGGCCCCGCATAAGTGTGTGTTTCACTTTGAATTAAGGGTAGATGAACTGCCAATATAGCAAATCTATCAAAAAAAACCAAAAATGCGCACAGGGATGATGAAAGATGTGCCCTCCCGTGGGCATTCTGAACGGTTTGAGCCGATGGGGATGCGCCATTATTAGTTGGATTTTATGAAGCTTTTGGGGATACAAGATAGTGTTTTTTGGTTTGACTGTGTCGTTTTGGTGCTCGGAGCAGTCCCTCCCACTGCCAATCCTGTGGAATGGCTTTGAGTGAGTTCTTTTCAATGTTCAGACACGCCGCGGCAATCCATCGCTGGCGCTGATGATGTCGCTAGCCTGGATTCCCAACCATAATTATGCAGGTTTTTGGAGTGACACATAGCGAATTTAGCTTTATCGCGTTTGGATCTTCAATCGGCGATGATCAAGCCATGGGATGGGATCGTTGAAGTCGGTATATCCGGCAGCGAAGAGATAGGGGTGATTGGATTTCCGGGATAGGGTGACGATAATTTGATCCGGCTGGATCTGGACTTTGGCTTGATTTTCAATGAATTTTCGGAAGAGGGTGCCGGGTTTTGCGGTTTGCATGTCGTTTCCAATTCGGAGGGCAAACAGGCGATAGAACATACTGGCCATGAGGGTGAGTTGCAGATCCATCTCAATTTTGAGGGGGACCGCTGAACTGAGTGCATCCATATGAAAGAAGTCAATGGCATCCGCGATGGTGTTTTCAATGATCATTCGCCGGGCATACCGGTCAATGAGATCACCTGCCTTGGTCTTCATCTGATTGGTCATCAGCAGGGTTGGGGCATCATGTCCAAGATCAATAATGGCAATTTGCCGTACGTCGGTTTTGTAATCCCGAATCCGAATGAGTTTTTCCAGGACACGCGGATTTCGGAAGGTACGTCCGATGTTCGTGAGCCGGACCTGCTTCCACTGATTCGCGGGGGTCTCCATCAGTTCGGACACCATCTTTTTGGATCGCCTTCGCAGCGTCAGAAAGTCAATTCCTAATTCATTCAGTTTTTGAAGTTGTGCATAGGTGGTGAAGGTACTGTCGAAGACCACCTCACGGGGGAGGGATCCGGTCCGTTCTTTCCAAAACTC
>JAJECV010000098.1 GCA_022821875.1 Rhodothermales bacterium | reverse complement strand
CGAGCGGATCTCGGTCCCCCCGTACCGATCATTCAGGACGCGCGTGATTGCGGCCGTCAGTGTGGTCTTGCCGTGATCCACATGACCAATGGTCCCCACATTTACATGGGGCTTTGTACGCTGAAAAACTTCTTTTGCCATTATCTAGCGATAATCTGATTGGTTAATTCAGAGCCGCCTCTCGGATTTGAACCGAGGCCCCCTTCCTTACCATGGAAGTGCTCTACCCCTGAGCTAAGGCGGCCGTTAAAACGGTTGAGCGGGAGACGAGGCTCGAACTCGCGACATTCAGCTTGGAAGGCTGATGCTCTACCAACTGAGCTACTCCCGCTGGAGTGGGCAGGGAAGGATTCGAACCTCCGAAGGCTAAGCCAGCAGATTTACAGTCTGCCCCCGTTGGCCACTTGGGTACCTGCCCAGGATTAAAAAACCGGCCCTGATGGAAATTTTGTATTCTTATGTCTCTGAATTTAGTTCACGAATCATAGAGAGCTGGCGAAGGGACTTGAACCCCCGACCTGCTGATTACAAATCAGCTGCTCTACCAACTGAGCTACGCCAGCAGCAAAGCCCCATTACACTACAACCTGACATTATACGCAATAATTATGAAATAGTCAAATTTTCTTGCGATTACGTTGAATTGCCCTGTAGAGTTGCCAAATAAGAAACAGCAGGATCAGCACGGAAATCAACCGCCCATAACGAGCGAGATAGCCCACCACACGCTCCCATTCATCTCCTACGATATATCCCAGAACTGCAATCAGCGTTACCCAGACGGCAGCACTGAGCGAAGCAAAAAGGCCGACCGGCAGTGCGGGCATTCGGGCCATTCCGGCCGTGAAGGAAATCACGGTACGCGCTCCACTCAGGAACCGATTTACGGCAACAACCGCATACCCCCGGCGGTGGAGCCAATTCTGAACGCGGGCAACGGACTCGCCCGGCAACCATCGGAGCATACGGGATCCAAGAAGTTTCGGGCCTCCATAGCGGCCCGCATAATACATGCACATAAACCCTAGAATCCCGCCCAGTGTGCTGAATGCGATGACCGGGAAAATCGTCATCGGACCAATCGCCGCTAAATACCCCGCAAAAACGATCAGTACATCCCCTGGAATCGGCGGGAAGACATTCTCCAGCCAGGCGACAAAAAAAACCAGCGTATATCCCCATACAACTGGAACTTCCGTCGTTCGTTCCAAAAGTTCGGCAAAAAACTGTTCCATATGGAATTGATCTACGATGCTGGCGATCCGTTCAGCAGGCACACCGCCCAGACGGCGGCAGCTTCCTCACGCCCGACCATCCCCAATTGTTCGGATGTCGTAGCTTTTATCGATACTTGACGAACCTCCACGGCCAGATCCTCTGCGATAATTTGCCTCATCTTATCAATATAGGGACGAAGTTTCGGGCGCTCCAGCGCGACGGTTGCATCTACATTGCCTAGTTCGTATCCTGCTTCCGATATCATCTTTCTAACTTTACGAAGCAGTCTGCGGCTGTCCACTCCCTTCCACTGTGCATCCGAATCGGGAAAATGCAGTCCAATGTCCCCCAGTGCGGCCGCTCCCAAAAGAGCGTCACAAATGGCATGCAGTAATACATCAGCATCCGAATGCCCGGTCAATCCCTTTGAATAAGGAATTTCTATCCCGCCAATAATAAGAGGCCGATTTTCAACGAGTTGATGAACATCATATCCGATCCCTATTTTTGCGGCCATTGATTCAAGGTTTGGTTTTCCACCTCTGCTGTGCCCATTCCCAATCCGATGGGGTTGTGATTTTGATGTTTGACCGATCCCCTTCAATGATTTGAACAGACTGTCCAATGTGCTCCATTAAAGCAACATCATCCGTGGCATCAGAAATCCCTCCGGCTTGACGAAATGCCTTTTGCAGAAGATCGTACTGAAAGCCCTGTGGGGTTTGCATGGCGTACAGCCCATCACGAGAAATCGTTCTGGCAAAGCAGCCATCTTCTGCGTAACGTACGGTATCGGTTACCGGTATTGCAACGGCGGCAGCACCTGTGTTCTTTGTAGCTTCAATCACCTTCGTAACAATTTGCGCCGAAATAAATGGACGTGCAGCATCGTGAATCAGCACAATCCCTGTGGATTTATGGACTGCCCTCAGCCCAGCCTCTACAGACTTCTGTCTAGTTGTCCCTCCCGGTACAACCTCACAGGGCTTTTTCAAAGATGTAAGGATTTTTTTTATCGCATCAAGATCCTTCGATGGCCCCACAACTACAAGGGTTGAGACACTGGGATGTTGGTCAAACACCTGTGCAGTATGGAACAGCATCGGATTATCGCCTAAACGACGCATCTGTTTAGGTAAGCCGCCTAAACGTGAGCCTGATCCTGCTGCTGGAATAATCACAGCAACCATAAATCAGATGATCAGCATGGCATCACCGAAGGAATACAGACGATACCTTTCCTTGATCGCAACCTCATAAGCCTCTTTCAAAAGTTCATAGCCCGCAAATGCGGCGGTCAGCATCATCAGCGTACTGGCCGGCATATGAAAGTTGGTGATGAGCCGCTCTGTGATGGCAAATTCGTAGGGGGGATAGATGAATTTGTCTGTCCAGCCTGACCTGGGTTTCAAGTGGCGGGACACCGTGAGACTGGTTTCGACGGTTCGCACAACCGTGGTTCCGCAAATGGTTACATGATTGACATCGGAATCAAGCGCTTGATTCACCGAATTCGCCGTCAGTTCGGACACTGAATAGTACTCCGAATTCATCCGATGCTTGGTCAGATCCTCAACCCCGACATAACTGAATGTACCCCGACCGACATGTAGCGTTATAGGAACCACCTGAACTCCGTTTTCTGTGAGTTCATTCACAAGTCTGGGGGTGAAATGGAGCCCGGCGGTCGGCGCGGCAACCGCTCCGCGGTGTTCCGCAAAAATCGTCTGATAGCGGGCAACATCTGCCTCTTCCACCTCTCTCTTTATATAGGGGGGAAGTGGGGTAAGTCCCTCCTCATCAATCATACGATAGAGCAGTTCATTATCTCCCTCACAGTCAAATCGGATTGTACGACCACGGGATGTCGTATTATCAATAACTTCAGCAACAAGCCCATTCTTGAAGAAAAGCTTATTCCCAATGCGGATCTTCCGCGCGGGATCCACAATAACATCCCAGAGCCGGCTCTGGGAATTAAGTTCCCGAAGCAGGAAGACCTCAATCTCTGCGCCGGTCTTTTCTTTTTTCCCCTTCAATCTGGCAGGGAATACTTTCGTATCGTTAACCACAAGAACGTCACCCTCCGAAAAATAATCCCCAATTTCATTGAACTGGCGATGGTCAATGGTTTCTTTCGCCCGGTTAATCACCATCAGACGTGATGAATCTCTTGGTTCAGCCGGATATTTCGCAATCAAGTCTCTCGGAATATCATACTTAAAGTGGGACAACTTGAGACGATCAACTCCCGTTCTTAGCATTCAAATTTCGTATAGCTTTTGGATCATTAACAAAAATTTTGCTGCTAGGTGGATCTGAATATGATCCTCACAGAAATAAATTTTGTACATGCGCAGTGCGTTACCCCAACTCTATTCCTATGTTCCCATGAAGAAAACAATCCTATTCCGACAAAACTATCTCCAGGAATTGCGGATGATTTATTCAAGTTGAAGACCTTATGTTCGAGGTGTCTTTTGATTACGCTCCTGCAGAACCCATGCAACTGGGTGAACACGATCTGCCCCGGCGCTATTTCAGCAGTGTCATCATCTTCACGGCTCTGTGCTGTTCGGTTTGCAGGACATAAATATAGGTATCACTGGCAAGTCCCACACCGTTGAACAGCACACTGTGGCGGCCTGCCGGCTGTACGCCCTCCAGCAATGTCCTTACTTTCTGCCCCAGCATGTCGTACACCGTAAGTGTGACCTGCCCGGTCCTGGTAAGCGAAAACTCAATGGCCGTAGACGGATTGAACGGGTTCGGATAGTTCTGCGCCAGCGAAAATTCGGTCGGAACCTCCTCGCCCAGTGATTCAATAGATGTCCTTTCACCTGCATCTGTGATCGTTACTTCAACCGAGGCCTCTGTCCCCGCTACTACGCCTGCCGGTAACGTTCCGAGTGTGATCGTGAATGTCTCGTCGTCAAGATCGCTGTCCAGAGACGTAACGATCATACCGGTGCCACTCCGTTCATCTTTATCGATCACAATGGCGGAGAGTGCTCCGTAATCGCCTTCTTCCGCCGTACCTGCAGTCAGGACAAGCGGAATGCTTATCTCACTGGAGGCCGCCTCCGAGAGGGCTACCATGACCGTCACTTCCTCTCCTTCGGATACCGGATTCGGAGAGGCGGACAGGGTCACCGTTGCATCATTATCGATGATTGTCAGCATATACCCCTTCGTGCTCCCCACATTGTACCCCGTGCCCTCTGTAAGCGTCAGAATGACCGTCTCGTCGCTCTCATCTTCGCGATCATCGGCAATCTTGACTGCAATGTTCACCGAGTCGACACCGGCCGCGACCGAGATGCTCCCGGAGTTCGTTATGCTGTAGTCTGCTTCTTCCTTCGCGGTCCCTTCCAGATCATAGGTCAAGGTCAGGTCGGATTCGGGAGCAGGACGGATACGGACGGCCACATTGTGCGTGCCGGCATCTTCGGCTACGCTGGCGGAAGCCGAATAAAACGCCGCATCCGGCGTGGTATCGTTGTCCGTAATCGTCAACGTGTGTACATTCACACTCCCCACCTCGTACCCTGCACTGCTGGTTAGTGTCAGGATAATGGTTTCCGCCTCCTCGTCTGCGCTGTCATCGGTAATCATTACGGGGATATTCACGGAAGTTTCCCCCGCAGTCACTGCAATCGTTCCGGAATTACGAATGCTGTAGTCCTCTCCCTCGACTGCCGTGCCGCTCAGACTG
>JAJECV010000023.1 GCA_022821875.1 Rhodothermales bacterium | reverse complement strand
AACTGACCATCCGAAGACAGGGTCACCGTCCCCGTAAAGTCCAGCATCCCGCTGACCAGACCGCCGCCGCCTCTTTGGTACGTCGCAAAGGTAAGGGCACTGGTTATTGAATGATCCCCGGAGATCGTCGCCGAACCGCCTGCCCTCCGAACCCGGATCGCAATGAGAATCACATTATCCCCATTAACGTCTTCGAGAGTGATACCTAATGCGTCAGACAGCAGGCACGGTGAGGTTACTGTGCAAAGATCGCCGCTACCATTGACCATGTCCACATAGTAGTCAGCCGTACCCTGTGAAAATGCACTGCGAGGAAGGACCAGAACGGTCAGCAGTGCTAGAAGTGTCAGAAGGGAATTACCCCCCCCCATTTTGTAATGTGTTTCATATGTTTTACCTTAGTGATTTAGTTGAGAGTACAATAAAGGCCGCTATGCAACAGGTATGCATGAACGGAACTCGTGGGAATATACACATTCGGCAGCAAAGACACACAATTTCCACACAGACAACAATTTTTACTGGATTCCAGATAAATGCAACCGAGATAATCTACATATATCGGAACTTCGGAGAACCTGCAAAACTCATTTCCACGATTATCGATACCCTGAGAGAGTACATCTTTCCGCGAACTGCACAACTCTCCCAATCTCTCACTGAATGGGATGTCTCTCTGATTGTTGATCAGAATGTCAAGGAACGCTGGAAGCTGCTTTGAATCCCTCCAATCTACTTGAACGTTGGCGCTGGATCCGGCGTTGAAACAGCATGATTCAAAGAAGAACAGGAACTGCATCGGGAGAAATTCAACCCGTGAGAACGATCTCAAAACGTGCGACCATATTTGAACTGACGGCCACACATTTTACACCGTGTGTCTGGACTCATATCCCCTTTACAGTCGGGCTAGGGGTGCTTTGCTGCCTTGGCTTGCTGATCTCCTGCTCCCCCCCGCTTCCACCACCAAGTGAGACAGAACGGAAAACTGCCAATGCCGCCCTGGAACTTCTGTCCAAAAACCCGACGAACGAAATCTACACTGCATTTGAGGAGATCGCCGACTGGTCGTATATCCGGCATGAGCGAACAGAAAATCGGAATGCCCAAAAATATGAATCGTATACGCACGCAGTGAAGGTCGATCCCATCAGCTCCACGGAGATCCTTATCGGTCCCGATTCCATTGCATTGACGGACCTGTCCGGCTTGATCAATGCCATGGTGCCGGTGGATCCTCCTTATCTGACGGAACGCTTCAAGGATGAATTTTCTTATGCAATACAGGAAGACACGATTTATTGGTCCCGCCCTGCTTACGAGATCAGAATTCAAGCTAGATCAGGGAGCACACAGGAAAAGATCATGGCCTCCCATATCTATGACGCTGCTTCCCATAAATTAATCGCTGCAAATCTTTATAATTTCAGTAGCACGGTTCTATTTGAAGAATCATCCCGCTACCAGTTTCAACTGCAGCCAATCGATACAATATGGGTTCCTTATCGCCTGAATGCACAGGTTATATTAAACCTTCCCTTTGGGCGGGAGCAAGTATTTACTCGTAATGTCACCTTCTACAACTATACCGCTCCGCCAGCAAATTAGCGCACGATTGAAGACAAGATCGCTAGGCCGTCCGCTGTATTACATGGATGAGGTTATATCCACAAATTCCTTAGCTCTGGAAGCGGCGAAACAGGGGGCCGGGCATGGAACGGTGTTTGCCGCAGATTACCAAACACACGGTCGCGGACGACGGGGCCGTGTCTGGAAGGCAGACGCAGGCCTGAACCTCACCTTCAGTATTATTCTGGACTTGCCCGTCTCCAGCACACAAATCGGGCTTTTGCCCCTGACGGCCTGTCTAGGAGTTGCAGATGCCATCACGGATATCACTGCCCTGGGACGACCGCAGTTAAAATGGCCCAATGATATTCTTCTAAGTGGTCAAAAAGTCTGCGGAATGCTCTTGCAGACCGTTGGTTCGGACATAACTCCGATCATCCTGGGGATTGGCATTAACGTAAATCAGACTGTATTTACAGATGACCTAGATGAGTTGGCAACCTCCCTGCTACTCGCCACCGGACAACCGGTTAACCGGGCTTCTCTGATGGCATCGGTCCTGCTGAATTTGGAGAAAAATCTGGACTTAATGTTAACCGCTCCCTCTACCGTTCGTAAGAATTATACCGATCATCTCGTCTGGATTGGCCGAAATTGCCGGGTTTCCGGGTTAGATGAAGAGAGGATCGGGACACTCACTGGTATTGCAGAATCTGGAGCATTAATTTTAGAAACCAGTACTGGACCCCGCACCATCTATGCAGGAAATGTCTCACTCCGTATGGCTGACGATTGACATCGGCAACAGCGCAATCAAAACCGGGCTGTTTACAGGGGATCGAATCCTGCAAACCGCCACCGAATCGTCTCTAGATAAAGTCTGGGGGCATATTGTCACCTGGAATACACAAGCCCCGCCCGGTCGGATTGGGATCTGCAGCGTCGTTCCTCAACAATCAGAGATTCTGACATCCCGAATGACCGAACTCACCGATGCGCCGATATTTGAGGTGAGCAGCCATGCACATCTTCCAATCCGACTCAACTATACTCCTGCCGAAGACCTAGGTCCTGACCGATTGGCGGCAGCATGTGCAGCATGGTATCCAGGCGGGACTTCTCAAATCATTATCGATGCCGGAAGCGCAATCACGATAGATATTGTAACTGCCGATGGGCTTTTTCTGGGCGGCGTGATCATGCCTGGCCCAACCCTCTCAAACCACGCTTTAGTCAACTATACTGCAAAATTACCGAATATCCCCCTGAACCGTCCCAAAGGAGCATTTGGGAGTTCTACCGTGGATGCGCTGCAGCATGGTCTGATCCACGGGATGATTGACGGGGTCATGGGGGCCATTGCCCGTGCGGAACAAATTCTTGACTCCCCTGCCGTCATTACACTAACCGGCGGCTGGCATCCATTACTGGCAGAGGATATCCCAAAAGCACGAATTCATGAAAACCTCGTTTTGCATGGTATCCGATTACTGATGCAGTTCAATCCTCTGCCTGCGTGATCCGTACGACTTTGCCCAGCGTAGTCAAAAACGCAGGCGGACAGGAAAACACCGTATCTGGACATCCAGCTGCTGCCCAGACCTGTTCATAATTCAAGAGATCTGTGTCTATGAATGTAGGAATAGGCTGAGGGTGACCAACCGGTGCAACCCCGCCGATGGCATAGCCTGTATGCTGTCGTACAAAATCTGCACGGACACGCTTTATGGGGTGTCCGATAAGATCTTGAAGAAGATGCTCATCCACACGATTTATGCCACTCACTAATACCAGAATCGGAGTTTCCTTAAGAGAATTATATACATGAGTGCCCATGGGCACCATGTTCTTTTTGGTGCTTCATCACCCGTTGCCCGGTTGCAGGCTTGCGCTCCGCAAGGACAGGTCAACCATAGGCTCCACAACCCGTTCGGCACAATTCGTGCCAGGACGCCATCCCCGACGCCCGGATATTTACGGACGCATTCGTGTCCGCATTCGCTTGGTACCCGCACGCCAGACATAGAAAATCGGACTGCTTTTGCCGATTCTTTGCGTTCACACAGGAACACTTACTACATGTCTGTGATGTATAATGTGGGGGCACCTTGATCACCACGCCTCGCTCCCCCAGGAACTGCTCCAGTATTGCCCATCCTGTTCCCAGTATTGAGCGGTTCAGTCCTTTTTTCTGCTTCACATTCCTGCCCGGATTCTCCACCGTTCCTTTCGCGCTTGCGGTCATACCCTTGGTTTTCAGGTCTTCCAGGATTACAAGCGTAGAGATTTCGGTGATTGATAAGGC
>JAJECV010000036.1 GCA_022821875.1 Rhodothermales bacterium | reverse complement strand
GGCTTCATCATGATACAGATACCTTCTTTAAAAATTCAGAACTTAGAATAAGTAGAAGTGAATTCAGCGATCCGCGTATCAGACTAAGAACGCAGCAGGAAGCTAAAGACAGGGACGGTCGCCGCATTGAAATTCAACGCACATTTTGGAAACGAGAGACTGACGAGGAGGAGTGAATGACCTATTTGGGATAACAGGTCGCCTGTGAATTCTACTCTGTTGAGCATCTTGCAGAAATCTCAGTTTTAAGGATTTTTATTCACCTGAGTGCACCCAGGAGCACTTTTAAGCATGGATTATTAATTTTGCAAGAATATCTGGGATAAAACGCTGGTACGGATACGCTGCGGTGACTTGGACTGCGTGCGGTCAGACTTGAGAGGTCAGGGAAGGATGACCTGCATCACTTGTGCCTGACCGACGGCGAGAATGACGAGTTGGTCGCAGTTTCGCACAGTCCTCTTGTTGATGCAGCTTTTCAGCACTTGTATCCATCTAAAGATCTATCAGGACTGGCTACATTCATGTCCGAAACTGTGCCGTTCAGGGGTGGAATTTCGGGAGGTCTCTGACAGGGGGGCATGTGAGGGGAGTTGACAGAACTATGTTCCTATGGGCGGTACTACTCCGCAGGCTGCCCGCGCACCACCGCCACCGCTTGGAGCGGGGAGGTCGGAGTAGTTATCACCGCCCGCGTGAATGATCAAAGAACGCCCATTAAGATCCTCCAACTTTAAGCGTGGAACTACAACTGCAGTTACTGCAGTACGAGACGGGTTGAAGTATAGTACGGGTAGATCACCAAGATGCCCGTTTCCATAAGGACCTTCATGCCGCCCGGTATTATGCGGGTCGTAGTGCCCACCCGCATCCTGCCCGGCCATACCGCAACTTGGATTCGTATGTACGTGAAACCCGTGCGCACCGGGGGTAAGGCCTGTGAGATTCGGTGTAAAGCGCGTACCGTCGGCCGTCTGTTGAATCTGGATGGAACCAATGGACTTTTCGGATGCAGTATCGAAGATGTCTACCGTTACCGAGTCGTCTGTCGACATTGGGTCGCAGCCGGCAATTCCTAGTCCGAGCGTGAGTGCTATCAGGAATTGTCCGATATATGCTTTGGGACTGGATGTTCCAGGAGAAATAAAAAATATGTTCATGTTATCGTTTGGTTGTCTATTGATAAGGAAAACAACTCACAGGACAGATGTTCCATCTGCCGGGCGTACACATAAGAGCAGTACAAATTGCACGGGAGATGTCAGCAGATAGAACCATTCTTAACGGTGGATGAGTGTTCATGTAACGGGAATATTCTGAAAAATCTCCCTGCATGCCGGTACCTGATGAGAATACAGGCTAAATGTTGATGGATTGCCCCATTGCGTCACGTGTGGCCTCCATAATGGTCTCGGACAGAGTCGGGTGCGGATGGACGGCATCCAGGATTTCATGATAGGTGGTTTCCAGGGTACGTGCAGTCACGACTTCCGCGATGAGTTCCGTCGCGTCATGGCCGATTACATGGCACCCCAGAAGTTCACCATACTTCGCATCATAGATCACTTTCACGAATCCGTCCGTGTGGCCTGCTGCCGACGCTTTCCCGGATGCAGAGAAGGGGAATTTTCCAACCTTGATCTCGTACCCCTCTTCCCGGGCAGCACTTTCGGTGTACCCCACGGAAGCAATCTGGGGCTGACAATAGGTGCAGCCGGGAATATTCTTTTTGTCGAGTGCATGGACCTGTTTGCCTGCAATGTTTTCAACACAGAGGATGCCTTCATGACTCGCCTTGTGCGCAAGCCAGGGCGGGCCTGCGACATCGCCGATCGCATAGATGCCTCGTACCCTGGTGCGTGATAAATTGTCCGTCTTGATAAATCCACGTTCGGTCTCAATGCCAACTTCCTCCAGCCCCAGATCTTCAATGTTCCCCGTAATACCAACCGAACTGAGGACCTGATCCACCTCAATTATTTCGTTTTTCCGGGAACTCTTCAGGTGCACCTTAAGGGTTTTGCCATCTTCCTCTACGCGTTCTACGGTAGCTCCGGTACTGACCTTGATGCCTGCTTTCTTAAAAGATCTGGCTAACTGCTTGGACACATCCGCGTCTTCAATGGGCACTATGCGGTCCTGCAGTTCAACCAGATGCACCTGTGTGCCCATGTGGTGATAAAAGTACGCGAACTCCACCCCGATGGCACCTGCACCTGCAATCAGTAAGCGGGCAGGTTGCGTCTTTTGGATCATTGCCCCCTTATAGTCAATGATTCTCTCTCCATCAATCGGAAGCGGGGGAATTTCCCGGGCCCGTGCTCCGGTTGCAAGAATAATGTGCTTTGCCTGGAGCTTACGTTCGCTTCCGATCTGTTTACCATCCATATCTACCGATGGCGTGACGCTTAGAAAACCACTTCCAGTCAGTTTTGCATGGCCGAAGACGACCTCAATGTTATTCTTTTTCATGAGGAACTGCACGCCGCCATTCATTTTCTGAGCAACCTTACGACTGCGATCAATCACCTTTGGAAAATCTGCCCGAACCGTTCCATCCAGTTCCAGTCCATAGGAACTCAGGTTGTTGGTATAAGACACAAGTTCTGCACTTTTCAGGAGTGCCTTGGTGGGAATACAGCCGACATTCAGGCAGACCCCGCCCAGTTTGTTTTTTTCAACTACTGCAGTTTTAAAACCAAGCTGTGTTGCCCGGATTGCAGTCTCATAGCCGCCGGGGCCTGTCCCGACTACAATGACATCAAAGGTGTCTGACATAAGAGGGTAAGATTAAGTGATGGATAAAAGATAAGGACATGCACATGGGATCCGCAAAAAAACAACTTACTTACTGAAGACGGTCACACGTAAAGTTCAATGGGCGATTGGCAGCAATCGCCGTCTGGACTCCATTGAAATGAGATGACCGCACTCCATATGGCATTAAAGGATGATTGTCTACATTCATATTGCACCTTCTATATTGGTTTTCTCCAGCAGGTTAGCAGGGAAGATCTCTATGCATGTTCCTGATATGGCTTTGAACTCTGCCCATGGACTTGACGATGCGCTGATCCAGTTACTGAAATTTACCGAACGAGCGATTTCTGACTGACTTCTCCACAGGTGTAACTCAAAACCGGCAGTGAAGGGGTTAAACGCATTTGTAGCCGTATGTTGCAGAAAAATAATGTCTGGTGGGGGATCCCCGTAATCCGTCAGAAATAACGTGTCTGCGACAGGAATTCGCGACTGGCTCCAAAAATGCCGTGATGCGAATACGGATGATAAATCAGAAATTATCGCACTGGTGCCCGTTGCTTCCAATACGAGACACTGGAAGGACGGTGGGTTCGGGGTGGCTGCAGGTGTTGCATTTCTCTATGACACGCGTCTCCGATTTCTGGTAGACGGGAAGGATGGCGGGAAAGGGGCACCAATGGCGTGTGCGATGATCTATTGGTGGAGCCACTACAAGCGGTTTGAAGAGATATTCCTTCGGTATGGTTCGGTGGTTCCGCTCAGTCATCTTTTTGGCCGAAAGATGGGAATCATGCGGTCACCTGCCAAGTCCGTCATAAAATCTGTCCATCCCAGTCAACTTGAACGGTTCAGGAGAGACCATGCAATCACTCCTCTGATAACGGAACACGGTCTACATCATCAGGCAGGCCAAGGGACATAGAGGCAATGGGCTCATTGATCGAAAGAGATCGGTAATGCAGGATGGCATTCATGTCTCTTGCCGGGTTCCGGTAAATGATCCGACGCGGGAAGAATGCCTCACCAACAGCAAAAAAGTCGTGAAAGTGGAGGGCCTCCACAAGGGTTCCTGACATATCGTATTGCGTCATCTGGATCGTGCGCCAGTGCACGGGATCAATCGTGTACGTCCGGTGCAAAAGCGAGTCCGTGAGAACAAATCCATTTTGGGTTGACTCCAATTGAAGGGGAGTTCCAGGAATGGGGCGAACGTAGCCAAGCATCTGCTCAATCGCATGTTGAACAGAAAATAAAGCGGGCAGGGCCGGGTGATCACTGCCTGCGATGCGCAGGATCTGTGCAAACCGGTCATAAAAAAACAGGCTGTCCGGTGTGACCAGTAAACGCCCGCCTTCTATGCCAAATCCCCGGACACGGAAAATCATCATCAGCGAGTCGGCCCGGCGGTGTGAGATCTCTGCGGTCAGGGTTCCCGAATAAAGCGGGGTCTTCATGGACAGATCCCCCCTTGCCCGCAAAGTGGAGGGAAGCGTATGCACCCAGATGCGGTCCATCACCTCTTCAAGTTCATAGGCCTCTACCGGGGCAATCGGATCAAGGGCAGGGCGGGAACCTGCACATCCCGCAAGGATCAGTAGAATCACGAGGACGGCAACTCTCATGTGCTCATCTGATGGCCCATCCCCCAGGACAGTTTTGAGCGGAGCGTGCCGAAATAGTGTGTATCCGCAAACCGGATCAACTTGATGGAATGATCGGCCCGGCGGATCGTGTAGGGGTCCTGCTTTTGAGAAATGAGCTGTGTGCGGCCATCCAGTGCAATCGTGCAATCCGATGAACTTGCGGCCAGCTGCAGGGTCAGGGTTGATTGTGCGGGCAGGATGATCGGACGGACGGTTAGGCTGTGCGGCGCAACCGGGCTCACGAGGATGACATTGCTTCCCGGCATGACAATAGGCCCGCCCACGGCCAGCGAATAGGCAGTTGAGCCTGTAGGCGTCGCAATAATCAGCCCGTCTCCCCAGTAGCGGTTTAGTTTGGTTCCGTCAACCAGTACATCGATTGCCGCAAGTCCGCCTGCAGGCCGTCGGGTAACGACAATGTCATTGAGGGCCCAGCCGGTGTGTGGGCCGGTCAGACTCAGTGCGCTTCGGTGCTCAATCTGGTATTGGCCCGTACGGAGCAAGTGGAGTGCATGCTGAATCCGGCCGGCCTCAACATAGGCCAAAAATCCAAGATGTCCAATGTTGACCCCCAGAATGGGTACGCCCGCCCCGCCAACCTCAAAGGCGGTGTGCAAAAGAGTCCCATCCCCTCCAATAGAAAGGATCACGCTACTCGTGCGGGCAAGTGTATCTGTGGACATTCTTTCTGCACGCTCAGCAGAGATGAGCGAACGCTTCAGCAGGCCGTCAGTAACGGGGCTATGCAGTTGATACTCAACCCCTTTTGCCTCCATCCAGGCGATCAATTGCTGGATGAGCGGCCACAATCCGTCTTTTGTTGTGTTTCCTGTAATCCCGTAGATTATCTTTGCCATGAGCAGTTCAAACGTTAAGGGGTTGATAAATTAAGCTAGACAGCGTAATTTGCGTAAGAGCATTCAGTGTCATGGCCCGACATATTGTCATTATTGGAAATGGGATCACCGGTATTACCGCTGCGCGGTTTATACGAAAGTTAAGCGATGACCGTGTCACAGTGGTATCCAGTGAAACGGATCACTTCTACGCACGAACGGCGCTGATGTACATTTACATGGGGCATATGCGCTATCAGGAGACCAAACCCTACGAAGACCATTTCTGGTCCAGGAACCGGATCAACCTTGTCCGGGGGTATGCAACTCAGATTGACCCTGGGCAGAAAGTGGTCCGAATTGCGGATGGGAATGATATCGCCTACGATGCACTTCTTCTGGCCACGGGATCGCAGTCAAATAAATTCGGATGGCCGGGGCAGGATTTATTGGGGGTGCAGGGGCTGTACGGGATGCAGGATTTAACATTGATGGAGCGGAATACCCGGAATATCGCACATGCTGTGGTGGTCGGAGGAGGCCTGATTGGAATTGAGATGGCCGAGATGCTTCATGCCAGACAGATTCCCGTCACCTTTCTGGTTCGGGAAAACAGTTATATGGACTACCTGCTGCCCAAAGAAGAGTCTGCACTCATCAACCGTGAGATTGCTGAGCACGGGATTGATCTAAGATTGAATACGGAGCTGAAGTCCATCCGCGGACGCAAAACCGCGGAAGCCGTTGAGACTAGTCAAAATGAGCGTATTGAGTGTCAGTTTGTCGGCCTCACTGCAGGAGTTCATCCGAATATTGACCTTGCGAAAGCTTCAGGAATTGACACGAACCGGGGCATTGTGGTGAATGAATTCTTTGAAACCAGTCTCCCGGATATCTATGCCGCAGGAGACTGTGCAGAATTCAATGCAGACGGCATTGGGAGCCGGCGGATTGAACAGTTATGGTACACGGGCCGGGCGCATGGGAAAGTCGTTGCGAAGACTCTGTGTGGGCACCGCACCCCGTACCAGAAAGGAGTGTTTTTTAATTCGGCGAAATTTTTTACGATGGAATATCAAACCTATGGTGATGTGCCTGCTCAGTCGGAACCGCATATACGATCCCGGTTATTTCAGAGCGGGAGGAAGCTTTTGCGGATCAACAGTGACCGGGAATCGGGCAGAGTTCTGGGATTCAATGCAATGGGAGTGCGACTGCGGCAGGATCAGTGTGAGGCATGGATTCGCAGTGGCACCTCCATAAAAAATGTACTCGCTTCCCTGGGGAAGGCTCGGTTTGATGCCGAATTTTATTCAAATGCGGTGTATCGTCAGGCCGCAGCGGTATAGAGGTTAAATGGAACATCAGGCAAGCTTGCAACTCACATCTTCAGGGGCAGACTACTCTGCACATCAAAAAATTGGCTTAGCCTTTATTGGGGTTGGCCTGTTGGCACTCCTGATTACCTTCCTGGGGGAGGGTGCACTGAATCCCACGGTTACGCTTGCGCTTTCACTGGCGGGGCTGTTGACGGGCAGCGGGATCCTTTTTGCCCGCATGCTTCATCAGCCGGCAGGGGTTAATAATAATGGTGTATGGTTTTCCGGGGCCACTGCCCGGGGAATGGCAGGATGGATCCTGGGGATTGTATTTACCGGGTTTTACATCCTCCTTTACTGGACTCCATCCAATCTGGAGCAGCTGATACGCGGCACGGATGCCCTCAGTTATGCAATTCGGGGGAGCGCCGCCGATCAATGGTTTCTGTATGGACTCTTCTATACGCTTGCCGTTCTCGTGATGGGAATCCGGATGCTCATCAAGTACCGGGATAATCGCTATCAGATTTTGCGGACCATTTCAGTCATGTTTTTTCAGTTGGGACTGGCCTTTCTGATCCCGAACCTGATGGTGCTTTTGAATCAGCCCGAGTTTTATTTCAGTTATTTCTGGCCGCTCAAGTACGATTATCTGTGGCCGAGTACGTTCAGTTCCCTGACACAGGGCCCGGGTCTGGGGATTTTTCTGCTGTTCTGGACCGCGGTGATGACCGTCATTGCCACGCCGGTTCTGACCTATTTCTTTGGTAAGCGCTGGTATTGTTCGTGGGTCTGCGGCTGCGGCGGACTTGCGGAGACGGCTGGAGATCCATTCCGGCATCTTTCGGACAAGTCAGCCAGGGCCTGGAAAATAGAGCGCTGGATGGTGCACAGTGTACTCGTGTTTGTGATCGTAACAACGCTGATGCTGTGGGGAAATCAGTGGATGGGGGGTGGTCTGCTGGGAGGGATGTCGCAGGAGTTCTCCAGATGGTATGGATTCTTCATCGGGCTGATTTTTGCAGGTGTGATTGGAGTTGGATTTTATCCCGTCATGGGATCCCGTGTATGGTGCCGGTTTGGCTGCCCGATGGCCGCCGTCCTTGGCCTGTTACAGAAATATTTTTCCAGATTCAGGATCACCACCAACGGGGGGCAGTGCATTTCATGCGGGAACTGTTCCACCTATTGTGAAATGGGGATTGATGTGCGATGGTATGCACAGAGGGGGCAGAATATTGTACGCGCCTCCTGTGTTGGATGCGGGATGTGTGCGACCGTGTGTCCCCGGGGTGTTCTGCGTCTGGAGAATGGGCCGCTGGAAGCCAGATATAATGGTCCGGTGCTGATTCACCATGATGACATGTCGGTGCAGCTGGACGAGACATGGAAACAGTCCCGCCCGCTCATGCCGCCCGTTCAGGAGGATCTGCCCATTTTGACGGATGATGATCTTTGAGGTCATGTTCAGGACATTCATTTTCCAATCAATCAGATTCCAAGGTGCAGCGTCTCCCGATTGATTTCCCTACATGGATAGTGGATGTGCAGTTTCGCGGGCAATCCCGTCTGATTGCCTGTGCGGTGCTGGAAACCAGCCGGGGAATCACACTCATTGATCCGGGGCCTTCAAGTACACTGCATACGCTGGAACAGGCGCTGGACGCTCACGGCGGGCTGGCGGCAGTGCAGAATGTGGTTCTGACGCATATTCATTTAGACCATGCAGGATGCACAGGTCGATTGGCGGCAAGTTTGCCGGACCTCAATATTTATGTGCACCCTGTCGGAGTACGTCATCTGGTGCGTCCTGAGCGACTGATCCGCAGTGCACGACGAATCTACGGGGAGCGGATGGACTCGTTATGGGGCGAGATCCTGCCGATCCCGGAACATCAGGTTCACGCGGTGGAAGATGGAGCCGTTCTGGAGATCGGCGGGCGAAAATTACGGTCATGCTATACGCCCGGGCATGCCTCTCATCATATTGCCTGGCTGGAGGATGAAACCGAAATCGCCTATACCGGGGATGCCGCAGGGATGAGGATTGAAGGCTCGGATTATATTATTCCCGTTGCGCCGCCGCCGGATATTGATTTGGTATCATGGGAACAGTCGCTGACGAGGCTGGAAGAAGAGGCCCCCCGAATGTTGTTCCTGACCCATTTTGGCATGGTACCCAACAGCAGCAGGCATCTGTCAGAAATGCGTGGGCGATTGCACACATGGGCGGATGCGGTCCGGTGCTCACTCAGGGATTCCTCTGAATCCGATGCAGTGCAGGCAGATGCCTTTCACGCTGCGGAAATGAATCAGATGCACACCCTGGTGGAGGAATGCTTCCAGGATCCTTATCGCTATATGGGGCAGCCGCGTGAGAGCTGGTATGGCCTTGCACGGTATTGGCGCAAAAAAGACAAGGCAGAAGAGCAGTTGAGGGAAGCGTAATACCATATGGATTGGCAACATCACAGGGGCAGTTGTTATCTGGAATCCTTCCAGCGTTCAGGAGCGGATGCTTCCCTCACATTCTCGTCATGATCGGCGGCCCGGCCGGTCATCAATGTGATCGGCACGATTCTCAATCCGGGCAGGCATCCACATGCGGCCCCGGTACCAGAATCTGTCCTGCGCGGCAGTCTATTGTTGTACATCTCGGCGATCCTGGTGTGCGGTTACCGTGTATTTGCATTGCCGGGTTTACCGCCGCTGCTTCCCCGCCTTCGGGGGCGGCTGTGTCTCCCGGCCTGCGGTGCTCTGGCAGGTAATTCTCCGGAAATCAGCCACGCATGGACGGGATTGGCATGGCAGGGCGGTCTCCCCTTACATGCCCGGCGGCAGATTTGCCGGCAGGTGCGTATAAGCCCGGATAACCATGGAATTCCCAAACCAAATGGCCAGAATCTGGAAAAGCAAAGTGACTGTGGAGCAGTTGAATCAGCGGGGCAGAGGGACGATGGTGGATCATCTGGATATCAAGTTCACCGAAGTCGGACCGGATTACCTGTGCGCATCCATGCCGGTGGATCACCGGACGAATCAACCGCTAGGGCTATTGCATGGAGGCGCTTCAGTCGTGCTCGCAGAAACCCTGGGCAGCGTTGCAGGTGTCCTGTGCGTAGACGTTCAGAAACAGTACGTAGTTGGACTGGAGATCAATGCAAATCATTTACGAGGGGTGCGCAGCGGGCGTGTAGTGGGCACGGCAAAACCGGAGCATCTGGGGCGAAAGACGCAGGTCTGGCAGATCGGTATCGTCGATGAACGGGAACGGAAGGTTACCAGCAGTCGCTTAACGCTTGTGGTTCTGGACTGGGGAGAGAATGCACCTGGACTTTCGCAGCGGCTTGCATGGCTTACGCAGTAAAAGAAATCTACTATACCCTTCAGGGGGAAGGGCATATGACGGGGCGCCCTGCAGTTTTTCTGCGGTTTGCAGGGTGTAATCTTTGGAGCGGCCATGAAAAAGATCGTGCCAGCGCAATCTGCCAGTTCTGTGACACCGATTTTGTCGGGATGGATGGGCAGGGAGGGGGGCGCTTTCAGACCCCGACGGAACTGACCGATGCGGTCTGTGCAGTTTGGCCTGAGTCCGCAGGTCCGCATGCAAAACCCTATGTTGTCTGTACCGGAGGAGAGCCGCTGTTGCAGATGGATCACGCGTTAATTGAGGCGTTTCATGCGCACGGGTTTAAGGTCGCTGTAGAGACCAACGGTACCCTGCGCCCTCCCGAGGGGCTGGACTGGATCTGTGTAAGTCCCAAAGCAGGTGCACCCCTGGAACTGAAGTGCGGCAGTGAACTCAAACTTGTGTTCCCGCAGCCGGAGGCAATGCCAGCGGAGTTTGAGTCGCTGGAGTTTGAGTATTTTTTTCTGCAGCCGATGGATGGCCCGGAACTTGCCGCAAACACCAAGGCCGCCCTCAACTATTGCCTGGCACATCCGCAGTGGAGACTCAGCATTCAGACCCATAAATTCCTGAATATCCCCTGATCAGAAGGGAAGGGGAGTTCCTTCTGATTTTGTCTTCTCCCAATAGGCGTTGCGTATTTTTTCGGTGAGGGAGCCGGGCCTGCCTGTACCGATGATGCGCCCGTCCACTTCCAGAACGGGAGTTAATTCCCCCATGGTGCCGCTGGTAAACATCTCGTCTGCCGTATACATTTCGGTGATAGAGAGATTGAATTCACGGCAGGGAATACTCAGTTCCCGGGCGAGTCGGATGACGTTTGCACGCGTAATTCCAGGCAGGCAGCTGTCGGGCCGGGGGGTGAGAAGCTCGCCGCTGCGAATGAGAAAGATGTTCGTTGCATTGGTTTCGGAGAGATACCCGTGGATATCCAGCATGACGGCATCATCCACGCCAGCCACGTTTGCTTCAATTTTTGCAAGGATATTGTTGATAAGGTTGTTGTGGTGAATCTTGGAATCCAGACACTGTGGTGTATTGCGGCGGATAGAGGAAGTGATCAGCCGGATCCCGCTTTCAGCATAGACCGGTTTTTTCCACTCCGCCAGTATAATGAGGGTCGGGCCGTGCACATTGAGGCGGGGGTCCATCCCTGAAGTGGTTTTCTCCCCCCGGGTTAAGGTCAGCCGCACATGCGTGTCATCACGCATCCCGTTGGATTTGAGGGTGGCAAAAAGTGCATCTGCAATAAACTCCCGGCTAGGCAGATCTGAAAATCTCATGGCATGCGCGGAGTTCATCAGCCGATCCATGTGCGCATCCAGTTCAAAGACGCGTCCGTCATAAACTCGGATTCCTTCCCAGACGGCATCGCCGCCCTGAACGACACTGTCAAAGACAGAAACCTTCGCCTCAGATCGGGGCAGCAGGCGATCCTTGACCCATACCATGATGGTGTCGTTACGCTTGTCAGGCAAAGAAATATGCATGGGAATCAGGCTTTGATTGCGTGTTGATACAAGTAGTTATAGTGGGGGATACACTCACTGAGTAGGGGGCGCAAAAAATCTGGAAATGGCCCCGGCTTATGCCGGTAAGGGGCAAAGCCGGTAGTCGTGTGAATGACGTGATACCAGTGCGGTGCCCAGATTCCATCCTCAGGGATCGGCTTTGCTTCCCAGTGGAGCATGACGGGATCAAAGCGGAGTCCAAGTTTTTGGCACAGGTTGCGGAGAATTTTTTCCGGGTTGGTCAAGACTTCGCGTGCATCAAGAACACAGGGAGACTGCCCGCGGCGTGTGAGATCGTCAAAAACTTTCCGCTGCATGGCTAAGGCGGTATCCGCAAGTTCGGGTTCTGGAACCTGATGAATGAGCGAGGGAAGCATCTGTTCGGGATCACGAATCAGAAACACCGTCGTCATCTGATCCAGAAATGTCCAATCCAGTTCAATCAGATGATGTCCCATATTTTTGATGAAAAGCACAGAACGGTCACAGGCCCCCAGGAAGGTTTCCTGAATCACTTTTTTGCCGGAATGCTCCATCGTGGACAGGATTTCATCCCTGCCAGGATGCGGTGCCCCCGTGTTCCGGAGGTAGTGGGCATAAAGCGGCTCGTCCACGACACGGGTATCCGGACGCTGGGCAAACGCATACATGAGCGCAGTGGACACATTACGGGGACCACTGCAAAGGTGAATTCGCAAGGGCATAGCAAATTTTGTTCAGACCTGAAAGAAAGTGATGCACATCAAACAACCTGCAGTGATAGATGTTGACTGCGGTTCCAACATTTAGATCCATGGAGTCACTGGAATCGTTTTTCCGTGCAGCATTAGAAGAAGCCGGGCATCTCGCAATGCGTCATTTTCTGCGCACATCTCACGAGATCAAGCGGGATGGTTCCCCGGTGACTGAGGCAGACAAAGCAGTTCAGGAATTTTTGGTCACCGCAATTGCACGTGAATTTCCACAGGATGGCATCATTGCGGAGGAAGACGATGTATTACGGAGTCCGCAAAAGGGTTCACGCTACTGGACGATTGATCCGATTGACGGCACCATTCCATTTATGGCGGGAATGGCAAGTTGGGGGATTGCCGTTGGATTCATTGAAGACGGCAGGCCGGCAGCCGGCTTTATTTATCTTCCCGCAACCAGAGACATCTTCTACACAGCTGGATCAAAGGTGTGGAGAAATACTGAAGCAAGAACAATGACCGGGGATCGCTCCTTACATCGAAATACCCTGTTATTGACGCATGGACGGCCGCATCAGCGCTATACGCTTCGGGAATCTTTTCCAGGCCGTGTTCTGAGTCTGGGGACCGCATCGGCGCATTTGAGCCTAATCGCAACGGGGGGTGCGCATGTAGTGCTGATCGGCCATGATAAGATATGGGATCTGACTCCCGGCTATGCGATGCTGTTGACCAATCATGGAGTTCTGCGCTATCTGGATGGATCGGACTGCGACCTGTCTGCTCTTCTGGACGGGCGACCTGCTCCGCTGCCGATGCTCGGAGGCCCGGCCTGTTTGGTGGAAGAAACGCTGTCACATTTGGATTATTGGGCGATCTCCGGTTTGGCTTCTGGGCGGAGAGCGGAGTAGTCTGTGCGAAGAGGGCAGATACAACGCAGCCGTGCGGCTCTTTTACAAACCGGATGTGCACCCGATGGAGAGGAATCAGTTTTGGAATTCACAGGATCCACAACGGGATCGCGGGGGGTAAGCGGCGACTGAACAGATCCTGTGGCGGGGGAGACGGGTGCCTGTACGGGATTGGTGTTCGGTGCAGGCTTTTTTGTAACCTGTTCCGAACCGTTTCCCGCCAAAGATGCGGTCCACCAATCCGCTACATGAATTCGTCCACTCGAACCCGGCGTGCATTCTGCCCCGCATGTGCGAGTACGCCGTCCGCAATACTGCGCTGGTTACTCATGCGGGGAACCTTGGTCTGGCTGCGGATCTGCCCCCTGCTGGTTTTGAGCCATGCGTTGAAGGTGCCGTCAGGAACCAGTACAATTTCGGGCGGGCCGAACGCTTTTCCTTCGCGCCGGATCTGATAATGCCGGTTAATATCACAAAGTACGGAATCCAGGGACCGGACAAAGCTCTCGCAGTCGCGAGGAATCCGGCTAAACTCCAATAACCATTCATGCGTTGGCATCTGCGTGCCATTGGGAGGGATGGCCGAAACATGGTATTCCCGGACAAGACTGTCCGTCAGGTCACAGGTCCGGTTGATGGCCTCACGCGCGTCTTCGCCAAAAACCGCCTCTCCGTATTTGTCAATCATCTCCGAGGTTCTGCCGGCAACCACAATCTTGTGCGGGGAGGTATTGGTAAATCGGATTACATCACCCAATAAATAGGACCAAAGTCCGCTGCAAGTGGTCAGGACCGGCGCATATCTCACACCGGTTTCTACATCCTCAATGGTCAATCTCCTTGGATTCTCTGAATTCAATTCTTCCATGGGGATAAACTCGTAGAAGATACCGTTCTGCAGATGCAGGTGCATGGCGGGATCATTCAGGTCGGTTTGATAGGAGAAAAAACCCTCTGAAGCCCCGTAGACCTCCAGGAAATCCAGATTCGGCAATCCAATCTGTTCTTCAAGAATGGACCGGTAGGAACTCAGGGCCACCCCGCCGGAAATATATAACTGCAGGTTGGGCCACACTTCGCCAACGGTTCTCACACGGGTTCCGTTCACTTCATTGTACCGATCAATTAATAATCCAAAAACGACCAGTGCCCAGGTGGGAGCCATTGCGGCCAGACGAATATCCTGATTCATCGTCTGGTCCACAACCGAACGCAGCTTTGCATCCCAGTCAGGCGCAAAAGCAATGGAGGAGGGAACGGCCTGCAGGAAAAACCGGAAAATTCCAGGCGAAAACAGGGTCTGTAATCCACTGATCTCCCCCACAAGCGTGTCGGGGAAGTTCGGGTCTTCTTCAATCGTCCCAGGAAGGGTCAGGTGCTTGCCCAAAAGCGTTTTGAGAGATCTGGAGCGCTTCCAGTACTGCAAGGTAAGCGTGACGGCAAAACTCCGGTTCAGCCGAAGCATATCCTCACTGACCGGAATGATCTTTCCTTTGGAGACGGTCCCGCTGGAAACGGCAAAATGTTTGATTCCTCCCGGCCAAATCAGATTTTTTGCCCCCGCCCGTATTTGTTCGATATACGGCTGCAGGTCATCGTAGGTGTGAACAGGGACGCGGTCCTGATAGGCTTTCACGACATCTGACTCCTGAGCAATTCGTGAAAATCCAAACTTATGCCCCCATTCCGTGTTCGAAGCCCGGCGCAGTAAGCGCCGGAGTAACTTGGCTTGAATTTTGACAGGTGCGCGTTGATTCATAGTTTAGGCGGAGACCGCAACAAACAGTAAGCAGGATTGATCTGAGTAGTTGTGTTGGCCTCCGGCCACGTGCTATGGATGATTGATTCAGCCCCGTTGAACACACATAGGGAGATGCAGGATCCACTTCATGTCACAGATCAATCCGGCAGCGGCATATCCTCCGGTCTGGCCTGCCGGGATCAGTGGCTTAACTTGAGCAGTGGTGCAGTAGTGATGGGGATCCTGAATGTGACCCCGGATTCTTTTTATGACGGGGGCAAATATGCCAATACCGATGCGGCACTGCGTCGTGCAGAGGCTATGTTAGAGGAAGGAGCCGCCATTATTGATGTTGGCGGCGCATCCTCGCGCCCGCGCGGAGGTGTTTATGGCGCAGGCGCAGCGCCGGTCTCGGATGAATGTGAGATGGAACGTATTGTCCCCGTGATCCAAGCCATCCGGCAGTCATTTCCTGAGGCGATCATTTCGGCAGATACATTCAGCCCTGCCGTCGCATTGGCAGCGCTGGATGCCGGAGCACACATGATCAATGATATTTCCGGCTTGCAGAATGGATCTGCTTCCGCAATGTATGCAGGGGCGGTGGGGGCCGCATATGTAGTCATGCATTCGGTTTATGAGCAAGGCAGCCTCCTCCATACGGCAGACTTCAGTGATGTCGCGGCTGCAGTGTGTAACATGCTGGCGGAGTCGGCAGGGCGGGCCCGGGCGGCCGGCGTACAGAGTGTGATTATAGATCCAGGGTTCGGTTTCGGGAAACGGCATCAGGATAATCTGCGTTTGATCCATCGTCTTGATTTACTCACGGAATTGCAGTATCCTGTACTGGTGGGAATTTCCCGCAAGAGTACGGTGGGGCAGATTTTAAGTCAGAACGCGGCACCGGTGCCTGTCCGTGACCGCTTGTTCGGATCTCTGGGGATGGCGGCCGCCGCGGTGCTCCGGGGGGCGAAGATTATTCGAACGCATGATGTCCGCGAAACCCGTGAAATGATTCAAGGTCTGGAAGCAGTTTTACACGTCTCATCATGAATCTTTTTGGTATCATTCCGGTGCGGTTGATTGATCTGTTTGAGATCCTTCTGGTTGCGCTGGTCTTCTACCGGCTCTATATCACAATGCGCGGTACGCTGGCAGTGTCGCTGTTTGGGGGACTGCTGGGGCTTCTGTTTATCCAGTTTCTGGTTCAGGTGACCGATATGAAGGTGCTGCAGTTCATGTTTTCGGCGCTCAGCGACATCTACGTGCTGGCCGTGATCATTGTCTTTCAGCCGGAGATTCGGCGGGTCCTCATTTTTCTGGGACAGACCCCGCTTTTGCGCCGGCTCCTTGCGCCGGTGGGAAACAGGCAGGTGATCCATGAAATCGTTGCTGCAATCGACACGATGAGTCAGCAGCGGATGGGGGCTTTGATTGCATTCAAGCGGACGAATGGACTGCGGAGTTATGTGGAAACGGGCGAGTCCTTACAGGCGGTAATCAGCCGAAACCTTTTGGTGTCTATTTTTCATACGAGCAGTCCACTGCATGATGGGGCCGTGATTATTTCAGATAACCGTATTGAGGCCGTACGCTGCATCCTGCCTGTTTCCCGCAGTAAGCGTCTGGGAATGCAGTTCGGAACCAGACACCGGGCGGCGGTTGGACTTACCGAAGAGACCGATGCATTTGTCGTCGTGGTGTCCGAGGAAACAGGAAAAATTTCCGTTGCAGAGCAGGGAGTGATGGTTTCCGGACTCACCGTAGAGGAACTGAAGAGTCAATTGTCCGAGGCGATGAGTACAAGGTCATCTCCAGGTGGACTGGGTTAATCAGCAAAAAAAATCAATATGGCGAAGTCAGGCGGAGTTTATACCCGAAGGAGGGCGCATCTGGTTGAGATCGTTCGCGCCAGAGGGATCACCGACGAGCGTGTTCTGGAGGCCATTGGGTGCGTCAAACGGGAATGTTTTATTGAGCCGGGGCTGCAGCACCGTGCCTATGAGGATCGTCCATTGCCCATCGGTTTGCTACAGACGATTTCTCAACCCTCAACGGTTGCATTTCAGACAATGCTGCTGGATACAAAGCCGGGAGATTCGATTTTGGAGATTGGCACCGGCAGTGGCTATCAGGCGGCAATACTTTGTGCAATGGGGGTTCAGGTCTATTCTATTGAGCGACATCGGGAATTGCATGAACGGGCAAAATCAGTATTGGAAGAACTGAATTACCGGGCTTTACTGCGTGTGGGAGATGGAACGAAAGGATGGCCGAGCCTTGCGCCATTTGACGGGATTATTGTGACGGCTGGCACAATGAAAGTTCCACAGATGCTCCTAGATCAACTCCAGGAGCCCGATGGAACCAAGCAGGGCGGGCGGCTGGTTGTGCCGGTGGGGGACCGATATGCGCAGGAGATGACCAGGGTGGTCCGGACTGGCCAGGATTCGTATGAATCCAGTAAGAGCGGAGCATTTTCGTTTGTTCCGCTGGTAAGCGGCTAAGCGATCACCATATCCGCCGGCCCCTGATACGCCTTGACCAGTGCGCGTTTGGCATCGTCCCGGAGATGATCTGCGGTCTGATGCTTATCGGCCATCACAACCGCCCCAATGAAGGCTCCTCCAGTGAGTAGGCCTCCCTGCTGGGCAATCTCATTTTGAACCGTCTGCTGCCAGACTTCCAGTCCATCCTGACTGCAATCCTTAAACACACCAAAGAGAAGTTCGCCGAATTTGACCACGCGGCTGTCTGGATCCGCACGGATTAAGCATTCGGAGAATGTTTTTTCGATGTCATCCAGTAAATCTGCGTACATTCGGGTAAGGGGCTCCGATCTTTGAGGAATCACAAGGGCGAGTGCAAGATCTTTTTTCTCGGATCGTGCCGTCATCATTTCTTCGTAAATGATCTCATACCGGGGACGATTTGGATCTTCCCGGTAGAACAGCAGACTCAGTGTTTGGCCAAAATTTTCGAGTAATTCTTTTGCACGGGGATGGAAGAGTCCATTCTTGTGGATGGTATCAACAAGCAGCAACTTACCCGTCAGCCCGATACGGGTTACCCCGATGGAGGTAATACTTGCCGGCTTTCGGCTGTAGGTGAGATGATTGGATTGCAGGCCTTTGGAACCGACCGGATGAATTGCCGTGGTTTCAGATTCGGACAGAAGATCATACTTCAGAACAAAGGATTCCCCGCGTGATCGAATCCAGTCAAAGCCTGCTGTCCCGCAAACTTCATACTTAGAGTCCTTCGAAACCGCATGAATAATTCCGACTGCATGTGCGTCAAGTGCGGCACGAAAGCCCTGCAATACTGGAATCAGCGTGTGCTTGTCGAGTGGATCACTGCTCTCAGGAAAGATGTGTGTGTCTCCAGTGTCTGGAGGGGAAGTTTCTGCAATCAGGCTCAATTGAACGGGTTCAGATGGATCTGCAGTCGCACTCGGAGTTCTTTGGGCCGGAAGCGATTCTTTAGTGTCAACGGGTGGATTGTCCGAACTTACCGGTCGAATATCCAGGATTCCTAAATCGGCTAGGGATTCTTCTTTGTTCAGATCCTGAAGCTCTGAATCTGAAGTTTTTGGCTTCGGACGACGTCTGGAAGAAGGGACCGAAATCCACAGGATCAGCGAGATAAGGATGAGCCCGGCCATAGGGATGTATTTCCACCACTCATTCATCTCAACAGAGTTGGTCATGAGTGTGACAGCCGACGCTACGATGGCTAAAATGGTAAAGGTGATTCGCAACATACGCAATCGTTAGAGTAACATGTTACAGGATAATGAATGCCAAAGACAGCATCAAAAATACAAAGCGCTGAGCAGATTGCTTCATTTCAGACAGGATAACTTCTGTAAGATACAATGCAGAGTATTTTTTCATCCATATCGGAGTGGATATGTTTGTTGTTGGATGCGGTTATTGGATGGCCAGCGAATCGGGCAGATCATTTCGTTGTGGATTGGGGTTCAGCAGCGGGCCGGTCAGCGGGAGGTCAAAACTGGTCAGAAAATGTGCAAGCGTTGAGAACCAGAATTCCTGCTGAAATTCAATCCATTCGTTCTCATAAGACAGGTCTGCCATTTTGTGTCCCTCAATGTCAAGGTAAAAACACCTCGGCCAGTCGGGGAATCGGGTCTGGGCATTTTTGACCATCCGGAATGCTTCCTGTGCCGCTTCAACAAAGCTCATCTCCTGCGCCACGATCATGTAGACTGAGACCGTGTTATCAAAGTTCATTCGGATCCCGGGAGATTTCGGCTTGTCGTGTTCCGGAATGAATGAAGGTTGAGTCAGGTTATTCTCCATGATTACAGAGAATCGTTGCGGGGCGGGATGTGCAGGATGGTTTGTACATCAGTCCATGGACGGAGAATTCAAGTGAGGGAAGGTCGATATCTGATCCTAACGGTCTGGCTGAATCGGTTCATTCGCACTTACGTCGAAAAAAACTGATCCAGTTGGTGCCCGGGACTGGAATCGAACCAGCACGCCCGTAAGGGCACTGCCCCCTCAAGACAGCGCGTCTACCTATTCCGCCACCCGGGCTGATGGTGATCCCGCCAGGGCTCGAACCTGGGACCCTCTGATTAACCTACCACACCGGCTTTCACCGGCCATCAATATGTATGTTGTGGTCTGGACCATCTCTTCACCCTTCCATGTAAGGGGTGGGGTGGGCTGCGTATGGCCTCTGAGGGCTCTCTCGAATCCGCACGATGCGGAACAGGGCACAGGATGATTCCCTGTGACCCGGCACGGTCAAAGGGAAATGACTGGATTGCCCAATTCAAGGTTGCCTGCTGATTACCCATCTATCCGCCGCATTTTTACGTGTGACGACGTAGCGACGGCTTTAGGGCGTTCCAGCATACAGCAGCCTCCACTCACACAGTTTCCTGTATAAGGCTCCATGACTTAAAGTCAGATGCTCTTCCAACTGAGCTACGGGATCAGAATGTAGAGAACTGGCGGCCTGCCAATCTACGGCAAATTTTCCGAACAGATGTCCTTCAACCCTGTATCTCCCAGAGTGTTTGCATGGGGAAGCGAAGGATCAGTTGTCCCTTTAACTTTGAAGGATCGAAATTGATGAATCCATGCGCCAGATAGATCTCGGAAGGGAGGCAGCGCCAGAGGAATTTGAGTTCCCGGTCTCCCTGACGGTAATCATGTGTAAGGATCAATCCGACCAGCCGCTCCCGGCCAGAGCCCACAAATACATCCACTTCGGCCCCGTCGGAACTTGTCGTATTGCGGATGAACCCGTAATCCATCGGATAAATAATTTCGGGATACCGCGGATGGGGGGTTTTTGTGGGGCGGTCCAGCAGGACTCCCTCTGAGAGAATTAATCTCTCCCAGCGATCCCACGGGAACTGGTCTTGCAGCAACGCCGCATAGGCATCGGTCATTCGGACTTCGGGATGGACTGAATGTTTAACTCCTGAAGTCGATCCCGCTCCACCGTTGAGGGGGTGCCGGACATGGGTTCCTGTGCACTCTGTGTCTTTGGAAATGCAATCACATCCCGAAGCGAGGTGGATCTGGAGAGCAGCATGACAATCCGGTCCAGTCCCATTGCGATGCCCCCGTGCGGCGGCGCACCGTAACGCAGTGCGTTCAATAAGAATCCAAACCGTTCTTCACTCTCTTTTTTGGGAATTCCCAGTGCATCAAACATTTGCTTTTGAACGTTTTTGTCATGGATACGAATGGAGCCTCCACCGATCTCCATGCCATTGAGCACGATATCATAGGCACGGGCCCGAACATGTGCGGGATCATGTTGGAGTAACTCCAGATCCTCTGTTCTTGGGGAGGTAAACGGATGATGCATGGCGGAATAGCGTTTTTCGCGTTCATCCCATTGCAGGAGCGGGAATTCAGTAATCCATGCAAACGTCCACGCGCGTTCATCAATGCTGCCAAGTTCACGGGCCATATGCAGACGCAGGGTTCCCATCTGTTCCTGCACAGTGGGCCATTTACCGCACAGAACGAGCAGGAGATCGCCGGTGTCGGCCCCGGATGACTGGATTGCTCCAGTGACAAATTCATCGGGAAGTACATGTGCTTTTACTGAGCAGTTAGGTGGGGTGCCGTCGGAGGGGATCCGCACATGAATCAGCCCGCCGGCTCCGATTTGTTTACGCACCACGGTTTTGTCCAGACGATCCATGTATCCTCGTCCTTTATCGCCAAATCCAGGAATGACCAGTCCCAATACCGATCCCCCTGCCGAGAGTGCCTGATCAAATACACGGAATCCCGAATTCTCAAAGGTGGAACTGAGATTACATATCGGAAGATCAAACCGGAGGTCCGGCTTATCCGAGCCGTATTTCCAGATTGCATCCTGATAGGTCAGGCGTGGGAAGGGGGTCGGGATTGTAACTCCGAGCACCTCCTCCCAGAGCATGGCCATCAGTCCTTCGGTCAGGGAATAGATCGCCTCTTCGGTTGCGAAGGCCATCTCTACATCAATCTGAGTGAATTCCGGCTGCCGGTCCGCACGGAGGTCTTCATCCCGGAAGCATTTTACGATCTGAACATATTTGTCCAGTCCTCCAATCATCAATAACTGTTTATAGGTCTGTGGACTCTGCGGAAGGGCATAGAAAGATCCCGGATGCACTCGACTTGGAACCAGATAGTCACGCGCCCCTTCGGGGGTTGATTTCATGAGGGTTGGGGTTTCCACTTCAAGGAAGCCCTCTGCATCAAAATAGCGGTGAATCACCTGATACACCTGATGCCGCAGGATCATTTTGTTGCGTAAATCGGGTCTCCTGAGATCAAGATAGCGGTATTTCAGGCGCAGATCTTCAGAGGCCAGCTTCGCCTTTTGCGTATGGCTGGAGATTGAAAATGGCGGAGGTTCGGATTCGGCAAGAATGAGGAGACTCGTCACCCGCACCTCAATTTTTCCGGTTGCCAATATGGGGTTTACGGTTTCTTCTGAGCGCAAGGAGACTGTCCCCGTAATGGAGATCACATATTCGCTGCGCAGGCGGTCTGCAAATTCGTGTGCAGCGGGATTATCCTGTGGTGAGAATACAATTTGTGTCAGACCGTAGCGATCCCGGAGGTCAATGAAAATAACCCCTCCCAAATCACGTCGTGTATCTACCCATCCTTTCAGGACAACCTGCTCACCTAGGTGGAACTCCGAGAGTTCGCCGCAGGTATGGGTTCGATCAGGATGCTGATTTGTAGTATTCTCAGAAAAGCTAGACATCGTTATTCAGTATATTTTCGGTCACTGCCACAAGCACAACCGGCAAATATACCGAATGGGCAGGTGGCAGTCGCCATTATTACCAGAAGATTTTGTAAAATCAGTCAAACTCCGTATTTTACGCCGCTACGCCCAAAAAGAAATATGGCAACCAACATTAAACCCGCACACGCCGCACAATGGTTCGGCCACCCCCGGGGGCTTTCTACGTTATTCTTTACCGAACTCTGGGAGCGGTTCAGTTATTACGGTATGCGAGCGCTTCTGGTGCTTTTCATGACGACTGCGGCCGCAGAGGGGAACCCAGGATTGGATTTCGGGGAAGGGAAGGCAGGCGCAATCTATGGTCTATACACATTCTTCGTGTACGTTCTGGCACTGCCTGGTGGTTGGATTGCAGATAATCTCTGGGGGCAGCGGAAGGCGGTTTTTGTAGGGGGATGCATTATTGCGCTGGGGCACTTCACGATGGCAGGCCCTCTGGTCGGCCTTCCGGATAACGGCAGTTTTTTTCTGGGATTGATGTTCATTGTCATCGGGACGGGCCTGCTTAAGCCGAATGTAAGCACCATGGTGGGGGATTTATACCCCGAGGGGGGCGCGAGACGGGATGCAGGTTTCTCAATTTTTTATACGGGAATCAACCTTGGGGCATTTGCCGGCCCCATTCTGACGGGATGGCTGGGCGAATCCTACAATTGGCATTATGGATTTTCTCTGGCGGGCATCGGCATGATTCTCGGACTGATTCAGTACCGACTGGGCATAAAATATCTGGGGGAGGCGGGTCTCTTGAAGTCAGATGCCTCTGAAGATGCACTGAAGCAAAAAACGCGTATCACGTACATCGTGCTGGCGGGTTCATTTATCGTCTCTGCGGTAGCGGGTACATTTCTTTTGCGGACCCTTTCTCTGGAGGTGCTCGCTACAGCACTTGGATATGCAGTGATTGTAGTTGCGGTGGCATTCTTTGCCTATCTGCTCATTTTCACCAATCACACCAGATTAGAGAAGAAGCGTCTGGTGGTCATTTTCTGGTTATTTATTCTGGCTGCGATTTTCTGGTCGGGATTTGAGCAGGCGGGGTCGTCGCTCAATCTGTTTGCCCGGGATTCAACGGACCGGATGCTGGGGGGATGGGAGTTGCCGGCCAGTTGGCTTCAATCGGTGAACTCTACCTTCATCATCATTCTTGCCCCGGTATTTGGATCTCTCTGGGTTACGTTGGCCAGGCTGAAACGGAACCCATCAATTCCCGCCAAATTTGCCATTGGGCTGTTAGGGTTGGCGGCAGGCTTTTTTGTCATTGCCTGGGGCGCGGCGAATGCGGAGGATGGTTCTCTGGTTTCGCCGGTCTGGCTGGTGGTCATGTACTTTCTGCACACAGTGGGAGAATTAAGCCTGAGTCCGGTTGGACTGTCTTCCATTACCAAGTTGGCACCTGCGGGAAGGGTCGGGCAGATGATGGGGATCTGGTTTATTGGAACCGCATTGGGCAACCTGTTTGCCGGGCTTGTTGCAGGGCAGCTGGAGACGTTGAATGCGGCGGCTCTCTTTGGGAATGTTGCGATGATTATTGGTGTTTCCGGGGTCGCAGCCCTTGCCGCATTTCCATGGATCAAGCGGCTGATGGGCGAGGTGGATTAGGACTGGATTATCCGTTTGCAGCGAGTATTTGTGTTGAGAATTAACATGGATTCCTGCTCATTGAATGTCTGCCAAGTGAATTGTAGAACTGGCTTCGGGAAACCCTGTATGACTCAAATCACTGGACAAGGATTTGTCGAGGGACGGCGGGTTGCAATAGTTGACATGGACGGATTTAATTTCAGACAGTTCGAAAAAATTCTCTGTCCCGTCAAAAATGATTAAATTTATGTCAGTAACTGTACAACGATCACCTGTTCGGTAGTTCACGACTGTTAAGACGGTGATTTTTGTTATAGACAGTCTCGCTCTTGATGGACTTAAAACATTATATCAAGCGTGTTTCACAACGCTTTGGTTTCGATGTCATACGATTCAACGCACGCTCCTCACCTGTAGCGCGACGAATAAAGTTGTTTCAGCACTTTAGAATAGGTTGCGTACTTGATGTTGGTGCCAGTTCTGGTGGATATGGTGCTGAACTTCGCTCCACCGGCTATGATCAGCGTATTATCTCATTTGAACCATCTTCTGATGCGTTTCGAGCACTTGAGGCCCGCGCAAGTCAGGATGCCCTCTGGGATACAGTCCAACTCGCACTGGGTAAGGAATCCGATGAAGCGATATTGAATATCTCCCTCAATCGTGAGAGCAATTCCATTCTGAATATAAAGGACCGCCATACAGTGGCTTATCCTCAGGCGAAGTATGTCGGACGTGAGGTAGTCGCGGTAGAACCTCTTGATCATGTGTTCGACCGCTATTATGTCAAAGATACTCCCACCTTTCTGAAGATTGATGCTCAGGGGTACGAATATCAGGTGCTGTTAGGTGCTACAACTTCTTTGGCACAGATCAAAGGGGTACAGGTCGAATTATCGCTCATTCCGATGTACGAGGATGAGACACCCTTTGTAGAAATTATCACATATCTCCAGACACATGGCTTTAATCTTATGTCTTTTCAGCCAGTCATTGATGATCCCGAGACGGGACAATTGCTCCAGGTTGATGGATTATTTTTCCGTAGTACAGCTTAGGCCTGCCGCATAAACAGGCTCCTCATATTAACGATCTGTTTTTAATTTAGTCTTGTATGCTCAGAGCAACTTGTTGATGCAGATATGTTCATACGTCCGGCAGGGAAATATGCGATCCCGTATCGACATCGGTTTCCAGTCAAGAGGGAACACCGTAAATCTCACTGAAAATCACTTTGGAAAAATGCTCGGCTGTATGGTGCTCACCAAAGAGCGAGGCTTTTTTTGCGTCAAATGGAAAGTTCTGCGGTGATTCCAACCATTGCGATAAGCCGCTGGCTATATCAGCTGGTATGGAAGATTCTACCGCAATACCGAGCCCAAAATCACGGATATAACGTCCAATGAGCCCGTAATTACTTCCCAGTACGGGTTTGCCAACTTGCGCAGCACGAACCAGAACGCCACTGGATCCGACGTGTCGCTGATAAGGCAGCAGGATGAGATCAGAAGCGGAGAATAGATTAATCATCTCTGTATCAGATACAAACCGCAATGCCTTTATAATCTGGACATCAGATGTCTTTTGTAAGAGATCTAACTTGTCCATTAATGCCTGTTCCTCGGCAGGTGCTACAGCGCCCACTAAGGCTAGACACAGTTTGGTCTGGTTATCGGGCGAAAGTAAACGGATCGCCTCCAACGTCTGGGTGATCCCTTTACGTTCGGCCAAACTACCAAAAAAGAGTACCAGTTCACGATCGCGTTTTACCCCATACTCACGCCTTGTTTCTGATGGACTGGCGGAAGGATGCTTCGGTTCAACGCCATCTGGAAGCGAAAGAATACGCACAGTTGGGGAACTGTGTTTTTCTGAGAAGTATGGATCAAGACTGAAAAGACACGTCAAATGTGGATTGCGAAGGGTTGCGGCGAAAATAATACGTTTGCGAATGTGCCGTACAAAATCGCTAAGACTGGCACCAAGTCTCAGAAGATCTTTAAGGTGAAGAAAAGGCCGAAAATATATTCCTGAAATTGAGACCGGATATTTGAATCTGAGTCCGAATATAAAGGAGAGCTGGAATAAGTCAAAATCTAAAAGCAGGCAATGTGTAGGCTTTAGTTCGTTCAGAGAGTTCTTAAGGATGCGGCCCTGTATTCTGGCAGTCCGGGTAAGGCTTTGGCACGGAGGGCATTCCGGCAATTCCCTGATATCAGCCCGATCACACTGCTTAACGATCTCAACTAGGTTGGTGTGGTTTTCCAAGAGTGAGGGAGTGACCATAATGGATAGGCGCCCTTGGAATGTTCTTGAACACCAGTACTGAGCGAGCTGCTTTACATATTGGCCATGATGGCCGCCAGCATTCAGGTCAAAAAGAACGATGTGGGGCGGATTCATTTGTCAATTTTTACATATATGAAATAAATATTATTTCCAGTCAGGTGCATCGAAAGATTCGCCCCAATGCAGGGCAGTGATTGCAGGGTTCCTGAAATCAAACTACCGGTGGCGGGTTCAGGATTCCCGGTAGAGATTATTTGTTCGATACACACGACTCAGCGTACTTAATAGCCTGAACTAAGCCGTCAACCATTCTCTGTACTTGTAGGTGTGATTGTGCATAAGCATACGCCTGAGATGAGAAGATCTCCTGATTTTCAAACACATCCAAGGTTGCCGTCACAAGAGAATTGAGATCATCATAGGAGGCCACCATTCCGTTTACATTGGGTTCCAGATAAGTGATCTCTGGGCTGTGATAGCGGATTTTTGGGTCAGGACTTGCACAGGTAACCACGGGGAGCCCCAGGCAGAATGCATGATTCACGTTTAGCCCGACATAGCCTGGGCAAACCATTACGTCTGCTGCATACATCCAGGGTGCAGATTCTTCGAGTTTTGTGAGTGTTCCCGGAAAAAATACATTTTGCAGGCCTTCATCCTGAACTTGTGTCATTAGCCGATTTTTCTCTGGGCCGCCTCCAATGAAAATGAGGGTAGTATTCTCCGCCGTAGATAATACCTTGTGTAAATCAAGCAGCACATCCGGTCTCTTATCTGCAACAAGGCGTCCGATAAATACCACAGTTTTTCCTTTAACCGGTATACCAAGGCGGGCCCGAACTCGTTCTTTCCCCTCCGCCTCCAAAATCTTATAGAGACGAAACAGTTCGTCTGTATCTAATGTGTTGCGAGCAACAAAGCATTGTTCCTCAGGCACATGCGGGCGGATCATGTCAGCGATTTCATCGGTATAGCAAACACATCCATCGACGTATTTTGCCAAAGCCATTCGGTAGCGATCAAACAGGTTACGTTCAGAAAATTCTCGCCAATTTGACGAAAAATGTCCCCATAACAAGGTGCCGATCCGTTTGAATCGAGCAGTCGCCAGTAACCAAGGCAGTGAAATTGTGCGGGGTGATTCCTCTGCCATAATTACAATTGGATCGCATGCCAAAATGGGGCGCGAATTCTGGATCAGGGCTTTCTGGTCACCAAACCATCTGTTTTTTAGATTAACGCATCGGTAACTTGGGGCAGGTCCATGAGATATATCTTTAAGAGATGTGTCACGGAAGGTACCCGCAAATACAATGAGCCGTCCATCTAACTGCTCATTCAGTCTTTCTAGAATAGGACGTCGATACTCGGGCACGGAACGTGTCACATAAGCAATTGGGCGGCTCATAGGATCCTGTTATATGAACCTGTTTCGTGCAGATGGAAACTTGATTTAAATATGCTCATGCCTCTATGGGAATCAGGTCAAGAAGGGGAGAATGGTGTTCACGTGACGAAGATATAACAATTTAGGGTGTCTTGCGGAACCCCTCTACGAAGTTCAGTATAAGCGGTTCTGAACTCATCGTTTTGGGGCTTGATTTTAGATTTCGTGCGTGGTTAACTTAAATCTGCGGCTGTGTGTTTTAATCTGCTCTATCTGTATCCAATCGGAACTTTGCGCTGTCCATTCTACTCTGAATTCATAGAGTAGATGCATTCTCATCCTAAGATTTTCGATGTCTGGCGACCATGAGCCCTTCAGAATGCTGGCAATGATCTCCCGTAGTTTCTGCGCATCCCTCCCCGCGTTTGGGGGGCGATGTGAAGATACTTCCGTAGTTGGGACGTTTCTTCCCTCAACAGGCTGGGCAAACATGATCAACTACGGGATTTAAGGAGGATAGATTCGGATAAACACCTCTTGAGGATATGTTCAAACTGATCGGTGATTTTACCGATATCAAACTTTTCATCTGCCCATTTTCGAGCACTTTTGCCCATGGTCTGACATAACTCTGGTTCATTAAGAAGCAATTCGGCTTTCTGAACAAACTCAAGGTGATCACTCGGATCGGTAACAAATCCCGCCCCGGACTTCTCAATTATCCGTGTCGCAAGGTTTTCTCTGGGGATAGACGCAAGAATTGGTCGACCTGCACAAAGGCAGGTTAGTACTTTTGACGGCACGGAGAACTGTCCTGCATCTTCGGTAAGTAAAACGAGAAGCAGTTGTGCACTGGCGTACATTGCAGGTAGTTGATGTACTTCCTGATACGGTAGAATGGTCAGGTTATCAAGATTGTGCTCGGTCATCATTTTCATAAGCCAATCTGCACCTGCGCCTTGTGAGACAACTACAATTTGAGCACGGCTACCGAGTTGCTGTGCAAGACGCAGCAGGATGGCTGGATTGTGTTTCATGCTCAGCGTTCCCGCATAAAGTAGAATAGGACGCTTATTGAGTTCATTTTTTTGCGCCCATGTTGAAAGATCACCTTCAAATCTGTTCAAGGTTCCCCAGTTTTCGATGACATAGCAGCGATCAGGTCGCACTCCAAACCTCCGAAGAGCAGGACTGAAATCGTCCGTGATTGAAATTACGGCATCACTCTTTCGAAGTAGTCGTCCTTCAAGTGACTGAAAGTAGCGACCAGCGATGAGAGATAAAAAATGATTTTTTGATCTCAGTACTCTTAGAGTCGCCAAGCCTATCAGGTCCTGTAGCCAAAACACAAATGGGATCCCGTTCCGCTTGCACAATTCGAGGATACGCCTCTGTGCACTGAGTGGAGCATTTGCAGAAATCACAATATCCGGATTAAACTCCAGAATGACGCGAGCAGCTAAATGACCGTATTCCTGTTCCTGAATCCAGCGCCGTACGAGGTTGTATTTATTGAGTGGTCGAGAGATTTGGATAGGGAGGGGCGTGAAGTCAGAAAGATTCTTACATACACTGTAAGGGGTTGTGATCAGGCTGTCACAATAGGCATGCCCCACATCGTACCCACGGTCACGAAGAGTTTGACTCAGCGTAACGGGGAAGGCATAGGCCCCGAAATCATGGATCAGTATTCGCATGCTTCAATCGTTCAGAGGCACAGGACGCATCGTTGATCCCTCAGATACGGTTCAGGTAACGCTGTATAGGTCGGAGGTGGCACGCACATGAAATTTTGCTTTTGATGGATCACTACACTCTGGTAGATTCCCTCGGCTCACGGGAGTTTGAGAATTATGAAGCGAGGATCGAATCCCGTAATTCATTTGCGAGAATGATCTATACAAGATATTTTAGAGATGGTCTTCAACTGCAACAGATGAAGTGCAGGTTGTTTTTGACGACTGCTCACCGGCACCGACTGCCAGTCCTGCTGCAATGGCGATGATAAATAACTGATTCTTGAGGAAAAAAGGATTCCCGACCAAGGTTGTAATCGTCAATGCGACAAGAGGTATAGCACCTGCCAAGCCAGCCAGACGGATCCAGTAATTCGTAGCTTCACTGCGAAACGCATGCAGTCCTATTTTAACAGTCGAATACCAAAAATACAGAACCAGCCCCAAGCCCCAAAGACCATATTTGTACCAGAGTCCGATATATCCATTATGCACAAATGAATCCGTATCCGTGGATTGATGAACGATATCGTAAAACAGATAGGAAACGCCAGGTCCATATCCGATCAGGGGATTTACTATAATTTTTTCGAAAACTGCCTGGGTCTCCCGGAATCGGTTTACAAGAGAGAGATCCTGTGTGAATGACGTAGTAATTGTCCCAAATCGCTCGACAATTCCTTCGAGGATTACATTCAGGAATGGACCAATCAGGATATATCCGATACCGAGGATCAAGACACTTATGATGGTACCGGTCGTCAATATCTTGATCCGTTCTGGAGTCCGGACGATTAAGAAGAGGACGAACATCCCAAGTATAAACGCCAACCAGGCTCCCCGAGCCTGTGTCATGATCAGTCCAGCCAATGTGAATGCCACTGCGCTTGTAGAAAGAAGCAATGAAACGGGACCTCGGGAATAAATAAGCAGAGTCAGGCTCATGAGTGCGCCAATCGTGAGCAGTGCGTCGTTCACAACTACCCGTGACCCGGAAATATGTGATAGGTGCGTCGCATTTGATAAATCTGATGCATATTCAAACGAATTTACGATAGCTACCACAACACTCATGATCACCGCCGTGATAAGGATGAGACTTGGTCCTATCCGGTGATGGGCAACCACATGTTTGACCGGAAAGTAGACTAGTAACATGGAGAGCGAGATTAACTCGCTGAATGCGATCAGAAAATCTCCATGGAAGAAATAGGTTAAGATTAACGTTGCCGGAAGCAATCCCAGGAACAGGGCCAGCGCTATGTCGGGTTTTTGGGTCAGGATCTCAGATGATCCAGAAATCGCATGGCGCAGAAACCATGTTAAGAGGAATGCAAAAAGATAGGCGGCATAGGCGATCTCAATTACCTGGAAACCTGCTTCATTGGAGGCAATTAGTACAAATCCCAAAATGGCGACCATCAGGCTGAGGATGGGGTATGCAAGTAAAATCCCTAGTGCGATGACTCCCAGAACTGCTGCAGGCAGTGCGGATAAATATGGGACAGATCCGGTACTTGCAAGGGCAAGGAGCAGCCCTAGAGTGAACACAAGTGCAGTAATGATCAGGGCATTACCAACCCGGTAGATCCTTAGAGGAGAGATCTGGACTCCGATCTGTCCCATGGTATGATCCTGCTCAAGGTTCTGGATAGATTTCTTGGTTCTTCGATTATTTTAGTGAAACGGCTCGTTTTTGCACGCCATCTGGATAGAGGTCAAGGCCTCCGAGATGGAAGTAAATTGCGGTGGCGAGGCGTTTTTTATTTCGAAAGCCACGGCTACAGACTTTGACGGTTTTGATTCGGCTGTT